>CACZRW010000114.1 GCA_902783675.1 uncultured Pseudomonadota bacterium
GAGGTTGAGCGGCTTTCCCATAATCTTGGCGAGCTTGAGAAAAAGCTTGATAGGCTTAACGCCGATTACGACGAGCGCTTTAAGGCTTTGGAAGCGGCGGTGGGTGAGAATAAAGCCGCGCTTGCCGAAGCGGCAGAGGCTAGGGAAGCGGCGGCAAAGTCTAAGCCCAAGGTAAGTGCCAAAGATGAATATGATGCCGCGTATACGCTTATTAAAAAGGGTGATTATGCCGGCGCGCAAAAGGCTTTTGAGCAGTTCCTTGCCGACTTTCCCGATGATACTTTGGCGGGAAATGCCGAATACTGGCTAGCCGAATCGTTTTATGTGCGCAAAGACTATGCCAAAGCGGCGGTAGCTTTTGCCGAGGGCTATCAAAAGTATCCGAAAAGCGCTAAAGCCGCGGATAACTTTTTAAAGCTGGGGCTTTCCATGCAGGCGATGGGAAATAAGGACGAGGCTTGCACGGTCTTTACTTCGCTGGCCAAGGAATATCCTAAAGCGGCGGAAAATATCAAGGCTCGCGCCAAAAAAGAAGCGGGTAATTTGAAGTGCAAGTAAATCCGATTACAAACGAGGACTTTGCCAAAGCGTTTGCCGCTTTGGGAGAGTTTGCGGCCGGCGAGGTCTTTGCCGTGGGCGTGTCCGGCGGTGCGGACAGTATGGCTTTGCTTCGGCTTCTGCATGCAAAGGTCGGGAAGAATATAATCGCTCTTACCGTTGAGCACGGGCTTCGTCCCGAGTCTATGTCCGAGGCCGAGTGGGTGCATAAAGAATGCGAAAAGCTCGGGATTACTCACCGTATTTTAAGGTGGGAAGGCGATAAGCCTAAAACGCGAATCGAAGAAAGGGCGCGCGATGCGCGGTATAATTTGCTTTTTGCCGCTTGCAGAGAATCGGGGTGCAGGTATTTGTGCCTTGCTCATAACTTGGGCGATAATGTCGAAACTTTTTTAATGCGCCTCGGCAAGGCGAGCGGAGTTGAGGGGCTGGCGTCCATAAGGGAAGTGTCCGAGCGCGATGGGATTATAATACTTCGCCCGATGCTGTCCTTTTCCCGAGAGCGAATCGCCGCGACTAATAAAGCATTAGGGCAAAAATGGGTCGATGATCCCTCGAATTGGTCGGACGAGTTTGAGCGCGTGCGCTGGCGCAAGTTTATGCCCGAGCTGGCTAAAATGGGACTTACGGCCGAGGCTCTTGCCGGAGCGATTAAAAAACAGCGGCAGGTGGCCGACTTTTTGGAAGAGATTTGTGACGATTTCGGGTTGGAGTTTTCGTATGTTTCCCCTATGGGATTCGGAAAAATTAACAAAGAGGCCTTTGTGATTTTGCCTGATGAGCAAGCTATACGAATCCTTCGCAATATGCTTTGTAAAATAGGGGACGCGGGGTATCCGCCTTCGCCTTTGAATTTGCGCGCCTTAACCGGAAAAATTAAAGAAGGGAAAATCGGCGGTGGGGTTACTTTGCACGGCGTGAAAGTGATGATTAAAGACAAGGGCAAATCTATTTTGCTGGTGCGCGAGGAAGCAAGAGCCGCAGACAAAATCCTTCTTTCGGGCGAGGAAAAGAGTGTCGTCTTTGACCGATTCCGCCTTTCTTTTAAAGGAAAAATACCTGCCGGTGTGTGGGTGCAAAAGTTAGGGCACGGGTTTAAGTGTGCCGATGCCGCGGTGCCTAAACAGGCTTTGTGGAATATTCCGGCTTTGTGGGATAAAGACGGGGTTTTAATTGTTCCTCATTTAGGGTATAAAAGGAAAAACTCAGCGGCGGGATTTGATGCCGAAGCAACTATGATTGGGAAGCAGAAATAATGATGAAGAAAAATCTTATGATGTGGGTGTTTATCGCGGTTATCGTAATGATTGCCGTTGATGCTTTTTATTCCGAAGATGTGACGGGAAAGCAAAAGAACAGTATCCCTTATTCCGAGTTTTTGGATAAAGTGAATGCTGACGGCGTTACTTCCGTGAAGTTTAAAGGTAACGAGATAAGCGGGACTTTGACGGACGGCGGGACTTTTACCACTTTGGCGGTGCGTGACGATGACTTGGTGCCGGCACTGCGCGCTCACAAAGTGGAAATTGACGCCGTGGCGGTCGATGATAAGCCTACTTTTTGGACTTTCCTTCTTTCGTGGTTTCCCATGTTGCTACTTATTGGTGTGTGGATTTTCTTCATGCGGCAAATGGGCGGCGGCGGAAAGGCCATGGGCTTCGGCAGGTCGCGCGCGCGCATGATGGGCGGTGAGGGACAGGGGAAAATTACCTTTGCCGATGTGGCGGGAATTGACGAGGCCAAAGGCGAGCTTGAGGAGATAGTTGACTTTTTGAAGGACCCGTCAAAGTTCCAACGCCTTGGCGGAAAAATACCTAAGGGCGTGCTGTTGGTCGGTTCGCCCGGAACGGGTAAGACTTTGCTGGCGCGGGCAATTGCGGGCGAGGCAAATGTGCCTTTCTTTACCATATCCGGTTCGGACTTTGTGGAAATGTTCGTGGGCGTAGGTGCGTCGCGCGTGCGCGATATGTTTGAACAAGGTAAGAAAAATGCGCCTTGCATCATGTTTATCGATGAAATTGATGCCGTGGGGCGGCATCGCGGAGCGGGACTCGGCGGCGGTAATGACGAACGCGAGCAGACCCTTAACCAACTATTGGTGGAAATGGACGGATTTGAGACTAATCTCGGCGTGATACTTATCGCCGCGACTAACCGTCCCGATGTGCTGGATCCCGCGCTTATGCGGCCGGGGCGGTTCGACAGGCAGGTCGTGGTGCCTCTGCCCGATATACTGGGGCGCGAGAAAATCCTTGCCGTGCACTTAAAGAAAGTGCCGACTGCTCCCGATGTCAATGTATCGGTGATTGCAAGGGGAACTCCCGGATTCTCGGGTGCGGATTTGGCGAACATCGTGAATGAAGCGGCGCTACTTGCTGCTCGTCGCAACCGCCGAGTTGTGACCATGAGGGAACTTGAGGACGCTAAAGATAAGGTGATGATGGGAGCCGAGCGCAAGTCTATGGTGATGGACGAGGCGGAAAAGAAAATGACCGCTTATCACGAGGCGGGGCACGCCATTTGTAACCTTAACGAAAAAGAGGCCGATCCCATACACAAGGCAACCATTATTCCGCGCGGGCAGGCCATGGGCTTGGTTATGCAGCTGCCCGAACGCGACACTTTGTCCTATTCGGTCGCAAAGCTTAAAGCGCGGCTGGTGGTGGCTTTCGGCGGGCGCGTCGCCGAGGAAATTATTTTCGGCAAGGATAAGGTCTCGACGGGCGCTTCTTCCGATATCCGCATGGCAACAAATATCGCCAGACGCATGGTTACCGAATTCGGTATGAGCGAGAAAATGGGTCCGATTGCCTATGAAGAGCCGGACGGCGAAGTTTTCCTCGGCTACTCTATGACTAAGCGGAAAAATATAGCCGATGAAACGGCGCTTAATGTCGATAAAGAAATACACAGGATTATTCAAGAGGCTTTGGACAAAGCGCGCAAAATCCTTAACGAAAAGCGCGAGGATTTGGAAACTTTGGCCGAGGGACTTATGGAATATGAGACTTTGTCGGGCGCCGAGATTAAGGACTTGCTTAAAGGCAAAAAGCCCGATCGCAGCGAGCATAAAGTTATGATGCTTAAATCGTCCGTGCCGGAAACAGACGAGGACGAGGCGGCGGCTGCGGCGGCTGCTGAAACCGAGGCTCAAGACGGCTCGGTGCAAACGCCTAAAAAGAAGCTAGGAAAGAAAAGCGAAAGTAAAAATGAAAGCGAAAGTAAAAATAAAGAGGAAAAATAATGGCTGAAAGGAAATTATTTGGAACTGACGGAGTTAGAGGAAAGTCTAATGTTTTCCCCATGACGGCGGAGATTGCTCTTAAGCTCGGTATCGCCGCGGGGTCTTTGTTCAAGCCCGAGAAAATCAGTGGTGACAGGCATCAGGTGATTATAGGGAAAGATACAAGACTTTCCTGCTATATGATTGAAAATGCTTTGGCCGCGGGATTCACTGCGGTGGGAATCGATGTCGTGTTCGTGGGACCGCTTCCTACGCCCGCGGTGGCGTTCCTTACGCGGTCCATGAGAGTTGACTTGGGTGTGATGATTTCCGCTTCGCACAATCCTTATCAGGATAACGGAATTAAAATCTTCGGCCCTGACGGATTCAAACTTTCCGATGATATTGAAGCTAAAATCGAAGAGTTGATGAGCGGGGATTTAAGTAAACTTTTGGTGCCTGCCGATGATATAGGGCGGATGTCAAGGTTGGAATCCGCTCGCGGGCGCTATATAGAATATGTCAAGTCGTCCTTTCCCAAGCACTTGTCTTTGGACGGCAAGAAGATCGTTATAGATTGCGCTAACGGTGCGGCGTATAAAGTCGCCCCCGCTATTTTGTGGGAGCTTGGCGCCGAGATTGTGAAGCTCGGGGTGGAGCCTAACGGCAGAAATATCAATGCCGATGTCGGTGCTTTACATGTTGAGCAAATGCAAAAGAAAGTCGTAGAGGTCGGAGCGGATATTGGTATCGCTTTGGACGGAGACGCCGACAGAGTCATCATTTGCGACGAAAACGGTAATATCGTCGACGGCGACCAAATCATCGCGCGCATTGCCCTTGCCTGGCAACAGGCAGGTATGCTTAAAGGCGGCGTGGTCGCTACGGTTATGAGCAACTTGGGACTCGAGAAGTTCTTAGAGGAAAAAGGTATCAAAATGGAGCGCTCGCCCGTCGGCGACAGATATGTGTCCGAGGTGATGAAAACTTCCGGATTTAATCTCGGCGGCGAGCAGTCGGGACATGTTATCCTTGGCAAGCATGCGACTACCGGTGACGGCATGATGGCAGCGTTGCAAGTCTTGGCGGCGCTGGTGTTTGAAAGGAAAAAGGCCAGCGAAGTTCTGCATGTTTTTGAGCCCTTCCCGCAAGTGCTGGAAAATGTTCGCTTCGAATCGCGTGAAAAGGCGCGGGCGGCACTGGAATTGCCCGAGGTCAAAGAAGGTATACGCCTTGCCAAAGAAACTCTGGGCTCTCAAGGTCGCATTCTCATCAGAACTTCCGGCACCGAGCCCCTTGTTCGCATTATGGCCGAAGGAACAGACGAGCTCCTTATAAAGGGGTTGGTTAAGAATGTATCCTCCCTGTTCGAAAAATCCAAATAAAACGCTGTCATACTTGTTCTGCGTTCGCTCGTGTACGCCTTTGTACACGTCGCTTACGCATAACTGCGTAGCAC
>CACZRW010000115.1 GCA_902783675.1 uncultured Pseudomonadota bacterium
ATCGGGATTTGTCATGCTGCTTGCCAATATAATGGGCTGGGGATATATAAAGCTCGAAAACACCGTAACCGCAAACATTGAAAGGCTTCTAAAATGACCACTAATGCCGCACTTCAAAGAACCGAACTCATGCTGGGTAGCGAAGGCATAAAAAAACTTGCAGACTCCTTTGTCGTCCTTGCGGGCGTAGGCGCGGTCGGCGGTTTTGCGCTGGAAGCATTGGTAAGAGCGGGAGTAGGGCGCATTCGCATAATTGATTTTGATGTTGTTGAGGAAAGTAACCTAAACCGCCAGATTCTCGCCACTCGTGATACTTTAGGCAAAGCCAAGGTGGACCTTGCGGCAAAAAGGGCAAAGAGCATTAACCCCGAAATTAAAATCGAGGTGTTAAAGGCCTTTATTTCTCCAGATCATATAGAAGATGTCCTTGGCGACTCACCCGACTTGCTGATTGACGCCATAGATACCATAACTGCCAAAGTCACCCTTTTAAAAAGCGCTGCGCAAAAGGGTATAAAGACCTTTTCATCTATGGGCGCGGCACTAAGAACCGAAACGAGCATGATAAAAGTTGCGCCTTTGTCCAAAACCAAAGTTTGCCCCTTGGCTTCGGCGATAAGAAGCAACCTTCGCAAGCAAGATTCTGACTTTGCTCTTGATAAAATCACCTGCGTTTACTCCGAGGAGCCGGTAACCGTCGTGCCAACCGAGCGAAGCGACAGCGGCAAAAGTATCCTTGGCTCTCTGCCTACCATACCGGCCATTTTCGGTCTGACACTTGCCAACGAAGCCATAAAATATATTGCCAAAGAAATTTAAAAATAAAGCTTGATAAAATATTCATTACAATGTAATAAGAGCCGCCATTACATGTGGCGCAGAAAAAAAGTGCCCCATCGTAATATAAAAACAATAATTTTACGAGGGAGAGATATATGATTAACAATCAACAAAGTTTAGAGAAGTTTTTTTGCGAAAGCAGAGATATTTCGGGGCTTAAGCTCAGCATGCGCAATTTTTCCGGACTTCGTCTGTCCGGAAACGCAAATTGTGCAGAGTTTACGGGTTGCAATATGCGCGGTGCGGATTTAAGCGGAGCTAAAGCCGAAAACACTAACTTTGTTTGTGCTGACCTTACGGGAGTAAACCTTTCAGGTGCCAGTGCAAAAGGAGCCAATTTCAGAGGAGCAAACCTGTCCGGTGCCAATGTTACGGGCACAAACCTCAAAGGCGCTAATATGCAGGGAGCCGACCTTACGGGCGTTAAACTTCCGGACTATATCAAACCCGAGCAAATAATCGGGGCATATTCCAGACTTAATTGCCGCACAAGATAAACACATGCTTATAAAGTTAAGCTAACCACAAAAAGGGCTGGTCATTCCGGCCCTTTTTATATAACATGCTTTTTCAGGTTCACTTTTATCAAAAACAGGAAAGGGCATGATCATGAAAAGCATTTCAATTATCTTGGGTTCAATACTCTTGTCGCTCGGTATCATCGGCGGCGGCTATTTTGTGGCAAAGGCAAAAATGGCGGACAGATATGTCACCGTCAAGGGCGTTGCCGAACAAGATGTAAAGGCAGATCTTGCCGTTTGGCCCATAAAATTCAGTGTTACGGGTAACGATCTTGCAAAGATGCAGGCCGAGATTGAAAGAAACTTTGCCATTATCAGCGCCTTTATAAAAGAAAACGGTATTGAAGAAGTTCCCTTCCTGACAAAGCCGGAGATAACGGATTTAATGGCGCAAAGCTACAATCAGCAGGAAAAGGTCAAAAATCGCTTTATCATCACTCAGCCCGTAATGCTTCGCACAACGAATGTAGATGCCGTAACCAAGATTGCCGGCTCAATCGGCGAACTGACCAAGCAAGGCATAGTGATGAACGACTATAGCGGTCCCAGATACATATATACCAAGCTTAACGATATAAAACCCGCCATGATTGCCGAAGCAACCAAAAATGCTCGCAAAGGCGCGGAGCAATTCGCGGCCGATTCGCAAAGTCCGATTGCCGGTATTCGCAGGGCTAACCAAGGCGTCTTTACCATACTTCCGCGTGACGGTGGCGAAGCCTATGAGGAAGCTTCAAATCCGGAAAAGACTGTCCGCGTCGTCTCAACGATTGAATATATCTTGGGTAGCGAACAATAGCCGATTTTACTGATTAAGCATTAAGCCTTTAACGGGACTACAAGGATAACTCGCCGCGATTGCCTGCCTGCTTGTAGCGGTAGGACAAGGAAAGCTTTAAAACTCGCAGAGCTGTTGCATCTCATAATTTAGCGAGTTTTTAAGCCTTTTGTCCCTCGTCACTACCATATTTAGCAGTTAATTCCTCCATACGCTCGGGCGTAATTTGGCTGAATAACGGCTCAATGGGAGTGAACTTATCTCCGCCTTTTACGAATTGCAACCTAGCCATAAGTTTATCTGTATCAATCCAACCGGCGTTACCGCCTGCGACCTTTACCCCCAGCATATCCAAGATTTTCTGCGCCGCCTCGGGGATAATGGGATAGGAAAGCACCGCAAAGATATATATCAGATTAAAGCAGGTGCGAAGAATAGCCGCAGCTCTTTCTTTATCTTCCTTGACAGCCTTCCAAGGCTCGGTTTCGGTGATATAGTTGTTGCCTTCCACCCAAATGGCGCGTAAATCCGCCAGCGCCTTACGACAAGACACTTCCGCCATGTTCGCTGTGTAAGAGCCTATAAGCTCTTTAAGCCGCTTTGCCAATCTTTCCTCGGCATCACCGACTTCGCCGCCTTCCGGCACTACCGCGCCGAAATTGTTCTCGGTGATTTTAATCACACGATTGACAAAGTTGCCGAGTGTCGAGTTCAAATCCTTGTTTATCGTGGCGACAAAGGAATCAAAGGTAAAGCTGGAATCAGATGACTCCGGCGCATTTGCTAAAAGCCAGTAACGCCAGTAATCGGCGGGGAACTCCTCTAATGCCTGATCCGTGAACACGCCTCTGTGCTGCGAAGTGGAAAACTTCCCGCCGTAATATGTAAGCCAGTTAAAGCCTTTCAGCACATCAACTTTTTTCCAAGGCTTACCCGACCCCATCATGCACGCTGGGAAAGTGACGGTGTGAAAAGGTATGTTGTCCTTTGCCATAAACTCGGTGTAAATCGTAGTGTCGTCCGCATCAAGCCACCAATCTTTCCAATCGCGGTGCTCGGGATCCAAATCCGACCATTCCTTAGTCGCGGAAATATAGCCGATAGGTGCATCAAACCACACATAGAAAACTTTGTCCTCAAACCCCTCGCGATTAACGGGAATCCCCCATTTTAAATCGCGCGTAATACACCGTTCTTGCAGACCTTCGTTAAGCCACTTTTGCGCAATGGAATAG
>CACZRW010000116.1 GCA_902783675.1 uncultured Pseudomonadota bacterium
CCATAAACAACAAGTCGGTTTCCCCAAGGTGCCTACTTGCAAACGGGAAATAAGGTATTATCTTTTCCTAAAAGGAGAATGAAATGCCAAAGGACCAATTTGCCAAAGCTACAAAACCGCCTATCCAATACACCAGAGCCGAAGATATTCTTTCGTCGTCTTTTCACGGCATAGGTATTGCTTTATCCGTCGCCGGCACTGCGGTCTTGATAACCTTTGCCGCTCTTTACGCCGACGCATGGGCGATTGTCTCGTCCGCAATTTTCGGGGCGTCGATGATCTTCCTTTACTCGGCCTCAACCATTTATCACGCCGTCCGCTCCGACAGCCTTAAAAAGCGGCTTAAAAAGCTGGATCATATTGCGATTTATTACCTTATCGCCGGAACCTATACCCCTTTTATGCTGGTGAACCTAAGGGGTGCTCTGGGGTGGAGCGTCTTTGGCGTCATTTGGGCGCTTGCTATATTGGGCACGGTTTTGAAGCTTTGCAAGCCCGTGAACGGTGCGAAAAAGTGGTCGGTGGGGCTTTACCTTGGCATGGGCTGGCTGATAGTTATCGCTCTTGAGCCCCTTATTGAGGTAATGCCTTCCATAGGGCTGTTCTACTTGGTCTTGGGGGGTATTTTCTATTCTCTCGGCGTTATCTTTTATGTGTGGAAAAGCAAGAAATACACGCACGCAATATGGCATTTGTTCGTGCTGGCGGGAACGGTGACGCAGTTCTTTGCCGTCCTTTATTCCTGCATCATACCAACTTCGTAATCATAAGCAGCTCTCGCACCACGCCTACCGCGCCCGTAATGGCAAAGGACGCCTTGCGCGTGCGAGCAGCTTTGCCGGCTAAAATAAGCATTCCCAGCGCGGCAGAGTCGATAAAATCGCAGCCAGACAAATCAAAAACCACCGCCTTTTGAGCGCTCGCCGCCTCTATCTGCTTGGTGATAAGGAACATTTCCTTTTTATCACGAAAGGTAAAAGAGCCCAGTATCTTTACCCTAAACTCTGTGTTCGTTTTTTCGATTGCCGCTTCCATGGCTTTATTCCTTTAAACCTTAACCTTTAACCCGTAACCTTTAAACCTTCCTAAAAGACAAGTATATAGGTTTCCGTCCGGCTTTAATAGCCTTTTGCTCATAGCGAGTATTGACCCAGTCTGCAGGTGGATTGTTCCAGTCGCTTGAATCCTTTGCCGTCCAAGCAAAGAAAGGCGATGCGGTCAGGTGCTGTAAGCTCCAGCGTATGTAAGTCATATCATCGCTGGCGACCCTAAGCTCCCCGCCTTTTTTAAGCAGGCGCGCCAAGGTGGGCAAGTTGCCGGGACCGATAAAGCGCCGTCCCTCGTGCCTCTTTTTTGGCCAAGGATCGGGAAAGAGCACGAATATGCGAGAAAGACAAGCATCAGGCAGGGCTTCAAACAACAGTCTCACATCGTCATTATATATGCGCACATTGTCCGTGCGGTCTTGCGATATAACAGGTGTTCCTTTTGCTCCGTCATCATGTGAATCCGTAAGGTGAGCGAGCAGGCTGGCGACGCCGTTTATAAATACTTCGGCGCCGATAATGCCGACTTTGGGATTGCGCCTTGCCTGCTCTGCCAAATGCTCTCCACCGCCAAAGCCAACCTCAAGCCATACTTCCTTTGGCGTAAAAGGAAAAAGCAGGGGAGGGGTGATTTTTCCGCCGTCTTCCGGTATTTTTACTGCAAGCTTCGGTAACAGCTCATCAAGTAGCGAAGCGCGAGCAGGGCGGATTTTCTTGCCCTTGCGCCGGCCAAAAAACTTTATCTTATGAGCAGTAGCAGCAACCATTTAAAAGTCAGTTACTCGTCATCATTTTCGCTTGCATTTTCACCGGTGTATATGCGAGCCAAATCCTTGATAACCTTTAACATATCTTTTGCAACATTAGCATCAGATATGGCGCAATAGGCTCTTATCAAATCCCGCACATCATGGCGCGTCAACGGGTCGCAGGAAAGGTCCTCACGAGTTTCTGCCAAAGTTGGAGTAAAGGGGAACACCGTGTCCTTAAGCATGGGCTTATCCAAGCCCTCTATAAAGAACGAAAAAGGCACTCCTAAGATTTTACCTATATCCCAAAGCCTGCCAACCGTAATATGCGAAAGCCCCTTTTCATACTTTTGCACTTGTTGGAATGTAAGTCCCAGAGCTCTGCCTAATTCAGATTGGCTTACGCCGAGCAAAATCCTGCGTTGCCGCACTTTAGAACCGATGTGCTCATCAATTTTTTTGATGCTGGACATCTTTACATTGCCCCAAGTGTCCTGCCCCATAAGTTTTAAAGAACGTCTTGCCATAGCCTAACTTCTCCCAAAATATATGACCGAAAGTATTATTACAGAAAGTTTATATAGGCGCTATATATACATATTTTTATACTATAGTCAACAAAAGCAGAGTAAATAAGAACTAAAGAGTGCTTGCATTTACCGAAGTTTTGTTGTATCCCTTGCCTCCATGGTTGGTCCCCGTAGCTCAGGAGGATAGAGCGCTAGATTCCTAATCTTGAGGCCGTGCGTTCAAATCGCGCCGGGGACGCCATAAAAA
>CACZRW010000117.1 GCA_902783675.1 uncultured Pseudomonadota bacterium
ATTAAGGGAGCGACTGCCTTGCACACTATCGTAAGGACAGTGTAAAGCGTATCAAAGGCGTTTATGGCGTCGGGGCTTTGTCCGTCCCAGAAGCGGGCTCGGCTGCGGCGGATATACCAGTTGTTCAAGATATCCAAAAAGTCGGCGACTTCGGCGCAGGATACGACAATATCTTCCTCGTCCATAAGAGAAGTCAGCTTTTCCACCAGCTCTTTAAGCTTTGACAATATATAAGTGTCCAAAACATCGGGCGAGGCGGTGATCGTCTTTGCCTTTATTCCTTCGGCATTAGCGTAGAGGCAGAAGAAGTTATAGGCGTTCCAAAGCGGTATGATTGCTTTGCGAGCGGCCTTGGCGATTTCTTTGCCGTCACGGTCTATGGAAAGGTTGCCACCCTTTAAAAGCGGGGAAGATACCAAGAACCAGCGCAGAGCGTCCGCACCTTGGGTGTTGAATACTTCCTCGGGGCTTGGGTAGTTTCTCAATCTCTTTGAAAGTTTTTGATTGTTCTCGTCCAAGACTACGCCGTGGCAGAGACAAGTGTTGAACGGGTGCTTTTCAAACAATGCAGTTGCCATGACCATCATTGTATAGAACCAGCCACGGGTTTGCGCGATATACTCAACGATGAAGTCTGCCGGGAAATGCTTTTCAAACCACTCTTTGTTTTCAAAGGGATAGTGAACTTGAGCAAAGGACATTGAGCCGGATTCAAACCAGCAGTCAAAAACATCTTCAACTCTGCGCATGGTGCTTTTGCCCGTGGGGTCGTCAGGATTGGGGCGCGTCAGGTTGTCAATATATGGGCGGTGAAGGTTATCTACCTTTACTCCGAAGTCCTTTTCCAGCTCGGCTATGCTACCGTAAACATCAATTCGGGGGTAGTTAGGATCATCGCTTTTCCAAACGGGAATGGGCGAGCCCCAAAAGCGGTGGCGGCTTATGGACCAATCGCGGGCGTTTTCAAGCCATTTGCCAAAGGCACCTTCTTTAATGTGTTCGGGTATCCAAGTGATGTTCTTGTTAAGCTCAACCATTTTGTCTTTGATGGCGGTGACTTTCAAGAACCAGCCGTTAATCGCTTTATATATAAGCGGAGTGTCGGTGCGCCAGCAATGCGGATAGTTGTGCTTGTATTGCTCTTGCTTTACCAGCACGCCTTTTTCTTTTAACAGTTTGATTATGGGCTTGTTGGTTTCAAAGACCTGCATACCTATGAATTCGGTTATGGGGGCGGTAAATTGCCCTTTGCTGTCAACAGGGCAGACTACGGGTATGTTATAGGGTAAGGCGGCGTTCAAGTCGTCCTCGCCGAAGCCGGGGGCAATGTGAACCGTGCCAGTGCCTTCTTCGGTAGATACATAATCCGCGGCGATAACTTGGAAGCAATTCGCAAGTCCGGCAAAGTAATTAAACAAAGGCTCGTAAGTTCTGCCGACTAAATCCGCGCCTTTGATGGTGCGGACTTTGGTTGCACCTTCCAGCTCCTTTTTATACTTACCCACGACTGCCGAGCCGATGACATACTGCACGCCGTTTTCTTCGTAAATGTCGTAGTCGATGTTTGCGCCGACCGCCAAGGCCAAGTTGGAAGGAAGTGTCCACGGAGTGGTGGTCCAAACCAGCACTTTTAAAGGCTTTTCCTCGCCGGCAATCGGGTGAAGGGTGAACATTACGGTTACTGCCGGATCTTCGCGCTCGCGGTAAGAATTATCAAGGCGAGTCTCAAAGTTGGAGACAGGGGTTTCCGCAGCCCAAGAATAAGGCATTACGCGGACGCCTTCATACATGAGCCCTTTTTTATATAACTCTTTGAACGCCCAAATAATGCTTTCCATATAGGGCAGGTCCATAGTCTTGTATTCGTCCTTGAAATCTACCCAACGGGCTTGGCGAGTCACGGTGGTTTCCCACTCGTTCGTATACATCAGCACTCGCTCTTTGCAAGTGGCGTTGAACTTATCAATACCATAGGCCTTGATTTTATCGCGCCCCGAGAAGCCGAGGTGCTTTTCCGCATCCATTTCAGCAGGCAAGCCGTGGCAATCCCAGCCGAAGCGGCGATCGACCTTTTTTCCGCGCATGGTTTGATATCTGGGGACGATGTCTTTTACATAGCCGGTTACCAAGTGTCCATAGTGGGGCAAACCGTTGGCAAACGGAGGACCGTCATAAAAAACATATTCCTCGGCACCTTCGCGTTGCTTTATGGATTTTTTGAAGGTGTCGTTTTCTTTCCAGTATTTTAATACTTCTTCTTCAATTTTGGGAAAGCTTGCTTTGGTGTCTATGTCGGGATAGTATTTTTTATGCTCTTTCTCTGTCATTTTTTGGCCCTGGTTAAAGTATCTTTAAAAATAATTTGGGGAAGTTACTACAATCACAAGTAAAAATCAATGTTTCTTCTAAAGGATTTCGGTAATGCGAATGCTGATATTGCCGCCTTCGGTAGCGATTACTTCGCCCTTTGCTATGGGAATGCCGCCCGAATAGATGGTTAAGGGGTCACAGGAGCGGGCGTCAAGCTCAATAATCTCGCCACGCCTTACTTTGACAAGGCGGCCTATGCGGATTTTGGTTTTGCCCAAAACGGCGCTTATTTCTATATTGATATTGCCACCGATGTCGTTCGTCATAAAAGCTTATTCTCCCCTATATCAATGCCGCTTTTATAAGTGTTTTCGTATAGTCCTTGGCGGGGTTTTCCAATATGTCTTTGGCAAGGCCCCGTTCAATGATTTTGCCGTCTTTCATCACGCAGATATAGTCGGCAAGCGCCTTTATGATGCGGATATCGTGCGTGATTAAAAGATAGCTTAAATTAAAGCTGTTTTTCAAACTTTGCAACAGTTCTACGATTTGGATTTGGACGGTTACATCAAGCGCGCTGGTCGGTTCGTCAAGCACGATAAAGTCCGGCTTTAGGATAAGTGCGCGGGATATGGCAATGCGCTGGCGTTGTCCGCCGGAAAACTCGTGCGGATAGCGGGAAAGCGCGGACGCGGGCAGTCCTACTTTATCCAAAACTTCCAGGACTTTTTGGCGGCGAGCGGATTTTGACAGACCTCGTTCGTATATCTCAAGACCTTCGCCTATGATTTGCTCGGCGCTCATGCGAGGATTTAGCGAGGAATAGGGGTCTTGGAACACGATTTGCATATTCTTGCGCAAGGGTCGCATACGGCGGATTTCGCTTCCCATATACATTACTTTGCCGCTTTGCTTTTTAATTAAGTCCAAGAGAGCAAGCCCCAAAGTGGTCTTGCCCGAGCCGCTTTCTCCCACCAGACCCACTGTGCTGCCCTTTGTTATGGCGATGTTTACATCGTCAAGAGCGGTAAAGTTTCCGTATTTTACGGTTAAGTCTTTGCCGTCAATAAGGACGGGGGCCGTGGCGGGCGGCGGGGTCGGCTTCCCCTCGGGCTTGGAGCTTACGAGCTTTACGGTATAGGGGTTTTGCGGGTGCGTCATAATATCTTTTGTGCTGCCGCTTTCAACTATTTTGCCGTCTTTCATAACATGGGTGGTGGTGGCGATTTGCCTTACCAGATTTAGGTCGTGCGAGATGAACAAAATCGCAAGGCCCAGGCGCTTTTGCAGGTCTTTTAAAAGCTCTAAAATTTGCTTTTGAATGGTAACATCGAGGGCGGTCGTGGGTTCGTCCGCTATCAGCAAGTCAGGCTCTGCCGCCAGCGCCATTGCTATCATTACTCTTTGTCGTTGCCCGCCCGAAAGCTCGTGCGGATACGCCTTTATCTTGGCGGCGGCGTTTTCAAGGCCTGCCATTTTTAATAATTCCAAAGTGCGGGCGTGCGCCTTTTTGCCTGTTAGTCCTTTGTGCAGGCAAAGGACTTCCGCGACTTGATTCCCTATGGTGTGCAAGGGGTTTAGCGAG
>CACZRW010000118.1 GCA_902783675.1 uncultured Pseudomonadota bacterium
AAACCTTTGGCTGGGAAAACTGGATTCGAACCAATACTAACGGAGTCAGAGTCCGCTGTTCTACCATTAAACTATTTCCCAACAGCTTACTGCGAGCCGATTTTATACTCCAATTTATTTTCCTTTTCAAGAACAAAAAAGAGCCCTTTTCAAATATGCGATATTTCTATATAAAGGCTTCCATAAAAAAGGATTAAGATGAAACAGGAAAACATACGCAACTTTTCTATTATCGCCCACATTGACCACGGCAAGTCCACCCTCGCCGACAGGTTGATAGAGTATTGCGGCGGCCTCACCTCGCGCGAAATGAAGGAGCAAATCCTTGACTCTATGGACATTGAAAGGGAACGCGGCATCACCATAAAGGCACAAACCGTCCGCCTTCATTACAAAGCGGACGATGGCGAGACCTATGAGCTTAACCTGATAGACACCCCGGGACATGTGGACTTTTCCTACGAGGTAAGCCGCTCTCTCTCCGCCTGCGAAGGCTCTTTACTGGTGGTGGACGCAACCCAAGGCGTAGAGGCGCAAACCCTTGCCAATGTCTATAAAGCCATTGAAGTTAACCACGAAATAATCCCTGTTATCAATAAGATAGACCTTCCTGCCGCCGAACCCGACCGCGTAAAGCAGCAGATAGAGGAAGTCATCGGCATTGACACATCTAATGCGCTGGAAATATCGGCAAAGACGGGCCTTGGCATAAAGAAAGTGCTGGAGGCTTTGGTAAAATATATTCCGGCGCCGCAAGGAAGCGACACTGCGCCGCTGTCTGCCTTGCTTATTGATTCGTGGTATGACGCGTATTTAGGAGTAGTAATTCTTGTCCGCATAAAGGAAGGCAAGCTAAAGAAAGGCATGCAAATCCGCATGATGGCAAAGGGAGCCAAATACACGGTAGAGCGCGTCGGCATATTCACTCCCAAGATGCAAAATGTTGATGAGCTGACCACGGGTGAGATAGGCTTTATTACCGCCGCCATAAAGACCATTAAAGACACATCGGTGGGCGACACCATAACCGACGATACCAACCCCACTCCCCACGCTTTAGAGGGCTTTAAGCCCAGCGTTTCGGTAGTGTTTTGCTCTCTATTCCCGATTGACAGCAGCTTTTATGAGTTGTTGAGAGACTCTCTTGCAAAGCTTCAACTAAACGACGCCAGCTTTGTTTATCAACCGGAAAAATCATCAGCTTTGGGACAAGGCTTCCGTTGCGGCTTTCTGGGGCTTTTGCACATGGAGATTATAGAAGAAAGGCTCTCACGCGAGTTTGACCTTGACCTGATCACCACCGCCCCCAGCGTCATTTATAAGATTTACCTGACCAACGGGGAAGTCATGAACCTGCACAATCCCGCAGACATGCCCGACCCCGTTCGCATTCAAAAGATAGAGGAGCCGTGGGTAAAGGCAACCATACTTGTCCCCGATGAATATCTTGGCGCAATCTTAAAGCTATGCACCGAGCGCCGCGGACAGCAAGTAGACTTAACCTATGTCGGCTCGCGTGCCATGGCAGTTTATAAATTACCGCTCAATGAAATAGTCTTTGACTTCTACGACCGCCTTAAATCCATATCCAGCGGCTACGCCAGCTTTGATTACGAGCTTGACGGATATATGGAAAGCGACCTTGTGAAAATCACGATTTTAGTGAACGGAGAAACGGTAGACGCCCTTTCGTTCATGACCCACCGCAGCGGAGCCGAACGCCGCGGACGCGCCATTTGCGAGCGACTAAAGGACCTTATCCCCAGACACCAGTTCAAAATCCCTATTCAAGCCGCAATCGGCGGCAATGTGATTGCCCGTGAAACCATAAGCGCTTTTAGAAAAGATGTAACGGCAAAGTGTTATGGCGGCGATGTCACCAGAAAGCGCAAGCTCCTTGAGAAACAAAAGGAAGGCAAAAAGCGCATGCGCACCTTTGGCAAGGTTGAGATTCCGCAATCCGCCTTTATCGCAGCCTTAAAAATCGGTGATGACAAATAGCCATGGCAACTTGTTGCTATGACTTGTTACTATATTGACGAACGGGATTTATTGTTCAAAAGATAAACCATGAACAAAAGAATTATATTGCTGATAGCCATTTCAATGTTAGGGCCGATGACATTAAACATGTTCCTTCCCGCCCTTCCTATTATGCGCGAAGACTTCCAAATCACCACAAGCGTTGCCCAGCTTTTCATCAGCGTGGGCATGGCCTTTTTCACCATAGGCACGGCGGTTTACGGCTTTATATCCGACCGCTA
>CACZRW010000119.1 GCA_902783675.1 uncultured Pseudomonadota bacterium
GCCAAAACCACAAAATCACCAAGGTTGCAACTGCCGGCAATTCCGACTTGAGAAACGATTACGCACGCTTTGCCGATAGTGTTGTTGTGCCCTATCTGGACAAGATTGTCTATGATAGTGCCGTCACCGATAACCGTGTCAACCATAGCGCCTCTGTCAATACAAGTGTTAGCACCTACTTCAACAAAGTCGCCGATAATAACACTGCCGATTTGAGGAATCTTTAGATGCCCTTCGGCTGATGAGACAAAACCGAAGCCATCTTCGCCGATGCGAGCACCGGAATATATCTTTACCTGTTTGCCGATGGTAGCAAAATGCACAGAGGCACACGAGCCTATCCAAGAGCCCTCGCCTACCTTTACTTTTTCGCCAATAACAGCATTGGGGGCAATATAGCAAAAATCACCGATTTCGGCTTCGTCACCGATAAAGGCTCCGGCCTCTATACGAACGCCATCACCTATCTTTGCCGAAGGGCTGATAAAAGCTTTGTCCGAGATGAAAGGGACGGGCTTCTTTATAGGGTAAAGTGCTCTGATGATAAGGGCAAAAGCCTTTCTTGCGTCCTTGGCAATAAGCAAACTCACCTTATCGGAAAAGAATGGCGCAAGTTCGGCAGTGGTTACGCAAACGCCGGCCTTTATGTCTTTAATGGCGCTCTTGAGCTTCTTATCGTAGCAAGCCGTAATGTCACACGAAGTCGCGGTTTCAATGGGGGCAACCGAGGAGAAGGAAGTATCCGAAGACACTTCCCTTCCTATATCCGCCCCGGATATCTTAGCCAGTTCCTTTAAGGTAAAGGAGCTGTCTGATTTGAAAAACTGCGATTCTGTCAGCGGTCAAACCTTCCTACTTTTTGGAAGCTTCGGCGTTCGGTTTTGCCATAGTTACCTTGGGAAGCTTTTTGTTCATAAGCTTAATAACTTCCTCGGTAATATCAAACTCGGGAGCAAATTGCATCATTTGCGAAGAGCCGGTAATCATGTTGGCGCCCTTCTTTTCGGCAATTTCGGCAACAGCAGGGTTTAAAGCTTCGTTTTGAATCTTTAAGCCGGCTTCCATGAATGACTTATAAATGGCTTCTTGTTTAGCTTGAACCTTTTGCTGGAACTCCATCATCTTGGTCCTGAAAGTCTCAATTTTCTTGTTCAACTCTTCCTGTGTCAAAATGGAACGCTCTTTGTTAATATCCTGTTCCATTTTTCTAAGCGAGGTCTCCTCTTTGCTTACTTCGGCTTTGAGTTCGGCGACATATTTATCGCGTTGTTTGACTAAGCCTTTATAAGCGGTGGATTCATCTTGGAGCTTTTGCATATCAACAATAGCAATGACTGCGGGAGAAAGCTTTGCTTCATCTGCTTTAGCAATGCTTGTAAAAGCTGCAAAGCCCAGGGCTACAAAGGTGCATAATAATGTTATTTTCTTCATTTCTAAAATCCTGATCCAAAGTTAATACGAAATACTTCAGTTTTATCATAGCGTTCTTTTAGTATCGCATACGCTATGTCTATATTGATGGGGCCCATCGGGGAATCCCACGATAATCCGAAGCCCACTGAAGCTCTGGGCTTGGAAGAATAGTCAATCTTATAATTGCCGGTATCGTCCGGCTTACCTGCAACGCCTACATCGCCAAAGACGCGACCTCTGATACCAAATTCATTTGGCAATCCCAAGGGGAATACCAGCTCTGCCGTACCGGTTGCGACCCAATTACCACCCAAGGCATCTCCGGATTGGTTGTCGCGCGCGCTGGCACCTCCCTGCTCAAAACCACGCAAATCACGTCCGCCAAGGAAGTAGCGCTGATCAATACGGACATCTTGTCCAAAGCCGAATATATATCCGCCGTGTGTCTTAAAGCCCAAAGTCCATTCTTCGGTAAGCGGGAAATATATTGCGCCGTATAAATCAGTGCGCAAAAATCTGTTATCGCCGCCCAGCCCCGCAACATCATTGCTTAGCGTAAGCACATAGCCACTGGTCGGACGCACGATGTTGTCGCGGCGGTCATAACTGATAGAATGGCTTACCATTGATGTGGTGGTTGTGCCTTCCTGTTCCTTTATGTAAATAGAAGCATCGGAAGCGACTTTGCGTATTTTGTCCTTACGCAAGGTATACTTCATGTTTTCGCGAAGTTCTTCATTAAACGACCATCCCAGACGCAAAGCTCCGCCGATACTGTCTTGATCATAAGAACTATACTTCTGCAAGTCTTGAGTTATGTTAAACAAATCAACACCCGCAACCAATTCGCGTCCCAAGAAATAAGGCTCGGTGAAGCTTATATCATATTCTGTCTTTTTCTGCGCAAGGGCAACATTCAAGCCAAGGTTCTGTCCGCGGCCCAAAAGATTTCGTTCTTGAATACCCGCTTGAATCAAAGCACCGTCATAGGTTGACCAGCCAACACCCAAAGAAAGCGAACCGGTGGATTTTTCCTCAACATCGACCTCAATGTTAGTCTTATCGGGAGTGCCTTCTATTGCTTGAGGTTGGATATCGACTTTAGAGAAAAAGTCAAGGTTCTCGACGCGTTGCTTTGAACGGCGGATCTTTGCAGTGTTAAAGGCATCACCCTCGGCAACGCGGAATTCGCGACGAATAACATCGTCTTTGGTTCTGACATTGCCATGAATGTTGATTTGATTGATATAAACACGCGATCCTTCTTTGACATCTAAAATTAAATCAACCGTCCCCTGTTCGGCGTCTTTGTTTTCAAAAATGGGCGTAACCTCAACAAAGGCGTGTCCTAAATCACCGGCGGCGTCAACTATCACATTAGTTATGGCATCAATCTTATCGGAGTTATACCAGTCGCCCGTTTTTACACCTATTTTCTCCTTCAACGCCTCGGTATCAAGTCCGAGCAAAGTCGTCTTTATGTCAAAATTGTTAATTTTATACCTTTTTCCCTCATGAAGGGTGAAAGTGATAAAAAATGCTTCTTTGTCGGGAGTGAGCTCAGCAATAGCAGAGTAAACCTCAAAATCAATGTAGCCGTTCTTTAGGTAAAAGCGGCGCAGGAGCTCTTTATCATACGCCATGCGGTCAGGATCGTAAGTTGTGGTAGAGGACAGGAAGCGATACCAAGCGTCCTCTTTTGTCATAATGGCTTCGGCTAATTTAGAATCCGATAACTCATTGTTACCTATAAATAAAATCTTGCGAACATAGGTGGTCGGCCCCTCGTTAATCTCATAGACAACATCAACACGGTTTTGGTCGCGCTCAATTATCTTGGGTTCAATGGAGACGGCAAAGCGGCCACTGCGGCGGTATACCTCAAGCATCCTTTGCACATCGCTTTGAGCTTTGGCTTTGGTGTAGATAACACGAGGTTTAAGTTGAACTTCGTCCAAAAGTTGGGCATCTTCAAGCCTTTGATTACCTTCAAAGTAAAGGCGGTTTACAATAGGATTTTCCTTTACCTTTACAACCAAGACCGTGCCGTCTTTGGAAAGTCGAACATCGGCGAACATGCCCGTTGCGAAAAGATTCTTTAAGGCGCGGTTCATTGTGGCTTCGGATAAGTCATCACCTTCAAACACGCGCATATAGGAAACGATGGTTTCGCTTTCAATGCGCTCATTCCCCTCGGTGCGGATTTGCGACACTTTAGCATCGGAATCGGAAGCGGCTGCAAAAGAAGCCGCTTCGCCAATAATTAAAAGCGAAAACGCAAGCAACAAAGTATAGAAAACATTCTTTAGCAATCGTTTATCCTATGAGCCGGTTAAAAATCCTTGGAATATCGTTCCAAAGCGTCAGTAACAACAAACCAATGAGCAAAATCATACCAAAGGTCAGAGCCTTTTCCAAGATTTTTTCACTCAAGGGTTTGCGCCTTATCCCTTCTATTACATACACCACTATTTGTCCACCATCCAACAAGGGAATAGGGAAAAGATTTATAAGCCCTATGCCAATGGATATTTGCACCAAGAACAGCAAAAAGCTTAAAGTTCCGCCTTTTACCGCATCACCGGATGCCTCGGCAATACCGAGAGGACCGCGCATTTCATCGGGTGAGCGAGCACTTAAAAATACTTGCTTTAGGTAAATCATAGTATCGGCAGTCATAGTCCAAGCTAACTTTGCAGATTCGCATAAGGCGGGGAAAAGGCTCATACTTTCAACATCGCCCTCGGCTATAGTCTTTGAAGATATGCCTAAAATGCGGTTGGAAGCGTCGTTTGCAAGAACTGCCTTTACTTCCAAAGTCTTATTATCTCTTTGGACGGTAAGCAAAATCTCATTAGAAGGGGCAAGAACTATCCAGCGTTTTATGTCCGAAAACTCTTTAATAGCGTTACCGTCAATGTTCACAATCCTATCATCGGCAAGAAGTCCGGCAGCGGCGGCGGGTGTCCCCTCTTTCACCGAACCGACGACGGGGGGAATCCTAATCTGACCGTAAACCATGAAAATACCTGCCATAAGCAAAATGGCAAAGATGTAATTAGTGGCCGGACCGGCAAAGATTATAGATATCTTCTTCCATACAGGCTGAAAGGGAAAGGCGACTTTTTTTTCTTCGTCGGATAATTCCTTTATGTTCTTGTTGGATTTTGCGCTGGTGGCATCGGCGTCACCGAACATCTGGACAAAGCCGCCCAGAGGAATAGCGCGAAGGCACCAGTTAGTCCCCTTTTTATCCTTTCTTGAGTAAAGTTTTTTACCAAAGCCGATTGAAAATTCAAGCACACGAACGCCGCAAAGGCGGGCAACTAAAAAATGTCCCATCTCGTGAACGAATACCACAATCGACAGAACGATTAAAAAGGCTAATGTGTATTCGGTAAAGGTAAGTAAATCTTGCATTTTTTATTTATAGTCCTTGTTAATGATTTCCTTGGTTTTAATTCTGGTTTCGGCATCAAGCGCAATAGCGTCGGCAATAGTTGTCATCTTTCCCAAAGAGGTACTTTCTAGCACCTTTGAAACAGTATTGGCAATGGCTAAAAAGGGTATCCTTTTTGCCAAGAAAGCGGCAACGGCGACTTCATTGGCAGCGTTCAAAACATTGGTGGCGAAGGATCCCTTTGCCAATGCTGACTTAGCCA
>CACZRW010000120.1 GCA_902783675.1 uncultured Pseudomonadota bacterium
AAACTGAAAGGTCGTATGTAAAATGAAAGCAGATTTAAGAATTATATTTATGGGGCCTCCGGGCGGCGGAAAAGGGACTCAGGCCAAGATACTTCAAGAGAAGTATGGCTTGGAGCAGATTTCTACCGGCGATATGTTTAGAGCCGCCATAAAGAACGAGACTCCTTTGGGAGTGAAAGTAAAAGCAATTTTAGCAAGCGGGGCTTTGGTGCCTGATGATGTTACCTGTGCCTTGATTGCCGAAAAACTGGATAGCATGCCGAAAGACAAAGGCTTTATTTTGGACGGGTTCCCGAGAACCATTCCGCAAGCTAAAGCCTTGGATGACATGCTGTCCGAGCGTAGTTTACACCTCGACTATGCGATTAACTTGGAAGTGCCCGATGATTATATCATCGAGCGTATTGCCGGACGCTATACTTGCAGTAAGTGCTCGGCTATGTATAACGACAGCTCAAAACCTACAAAGGTTGCCGGCGTTTGTGATGAATGCGGCTCAACCGAGTTTGTTCGTCGTCCTGATGATAACGCGGAAGTGTTAAAGTCAAGGCTTGAGAACTACAGGGATTTGACTGCGCCCTTGCTTCCTTATTATGAGGAAAAAGGGATTTTAAAGAGTGTTGACGGGGTGGGAACCGTCGGCGAAGTTACTAACAGAATAGAAAAAGTACTTGGTTACTAGTCTTTTTGCTTGACAATCAAGGGGATTTATTTAACAATCCCGCCCCTTCGATAAAAGTAAAAGATGTAATTTAGTAAATGGAGAGTTAATTTGGCGCGTATCGCTGGTGTTAATATCCCTACCAATAAAAGGCTTGTTGCCGCACTTACCTATATTTACGGTATCGGTGACAAACTGGCAGGGGAAATATGTGAAAAGTCTGGGGTGTCTCCCGATAAGAGAGTCAGCCAGCTTTCTGATGATGATGTTTCTAAGATTCGTGAAGTGATTGATAACGGATATCAGGTCGAAGGTGAACTTCGCAGAGATGTCGCTATGAATATCAAGAGGTTGATGGATCTTGGTTGTTATAGAGGGCTCAGGCACCGTAAAGGTTTGCCCGTAAGAGGTCAGCGCACTCATACCAATGCGCGGACCAGAAAAGGTCCTGCAAGACCAATCGCAGGTAAGAAGAAAGCTGTTTAAGGAAGGATTTTGTTATGGCTGATGCGAAGAAAAATGCAGGCGTGACTAAAGTCCGCCGTAAAGAAAAGAAGAATATTACGTCGGGTGTTGTCCACGTAAACTCTACTTTTAATAACACAATGGTTACAATTACAGATGCTCAAGGGAATACCATTTCTTGGTCTTCTGCCGGTGCGCACGGGTTTAAAGGCTCCAGAAAGTCTACCCCTTATGCTGCCCAAATAGCTGCTGAAGATGCTGCCAGAAAGGCCGCCGAGCACGGAATGAAAACGGTCGAGGTTATGGTCAAGGGTCCGGGTGCGGGGCGTGAGTCCGCTCTTCGTGCTCTTCAAGCTGCCGGATTTGTCGTTACGGCGATTAAAGATGTGACGGCTATTCCTCATAACGGTTGCAGACCCAGAAAGCGCCGCAGAGTGTAGTTTTGTTTTGGTGGTTGGCGTCGCTCTGGCGCCAGCTTTTGGAAAAAAGTCTTAATTTTTAAGAAAAAGGAGCCACTTTCGTGATACAGAAGAACTGGCAAGAATTGATTAAACCAACGACGGTTGATGTACAATATGGTGAAGATGCGAACAGGGTTGCGACTATTGTCGTAGAGCCTTTGGAGCGTGGTTTTGCAATGACGCTTGGCAATGCCTTGCGCAGAGTTTTGCTTTCGTCTTTACAGGGCGGAGCTGTTACTTCAATTAAAATTGACGGCGTGTTGCACGAGTTTTCGTCAATTGCCGGCGTGCGTGAAGATGTTACCGATATCGTGCTTAACATTAAGAGCCTTGCTCTTAAGGTTACGGGCGAGGGCGTGCATCGTATGACACTTAAAGCAGAGGGGCCCGGTGAAGTGTTCGCTTCGCAAATAGAGACCGATCATGCCGTGCAGATTATGAATCCCGATTTATTCCTTTGCACGCTTGACGATGGTGCAAAGATAAATATCGAGTTCACGGTCGGTACCGGTAAGGGCTATGTTACTGCCGCGCAAAATCGCGGGGAGAACTCTCCTATCGGAGTTATTCCGGTGGATTCAATGTTTTCTCCGGTCAGAAATGTTGCCTATAAGGCGGAGAACTCTCGTGTCGGACAAGTTACCGATTACGACAAGCTCATTTTGACGGTTGAGACAAACGGTGTGGTAAAGCCTGAGGACGCGGTTGCTTTCGCGGCGCGCATTTTGCAAGACCAACTTAAGCCGTTTGTAAACTTTGATGAACCTGAGGAAGCTGTTAAAGAGGAAGCCGAGGAAGAATTGCCGTTTAACCGCAATCTCCTTCGCAAGGTTGAGGAGCTTGAACTTTCAGTGCGTTCGGCAAATTGCCTTAAGAATGATAACATCATCTATATCGGTGATTTGGTGCAAAAGTCCGAGGCGGAAATGCTTAGGACTCCCAACTTCGGCCGCAAGTCTTTGAATGAAATCAAAGAAGTGCTCGGGTTGATGGGCTTGCACTTGGGTATGGATGTTGTCGGTTGGCCTCCCGAAAATATTGAAAGCTTAGCCAGAACTTTGGAAGATAATTTCAGCTAAGCCCTAAAGAGAAAAGTCCTTGGAATGGTTCTGAGGCAATCTTGTTTACAGGCCAAAAGGCTATGGAATAAGAAAGTGTTTCATCGGCAGTGCCTTGCAATGCCAAGATATAAGAAAGGAAAAAGAAAATGCGCCATAATATGGTAAAAAGAAAATTAAATAAAAGTATTGCTCATAGAAAAGCGATGTTCGCTAACATGGTGGTTTCGCTTGTGATTGTTGAGCAAATCAAGACAACCTTACCTAAAGCTAAGGAATTGCGTCCTTTTGTGGATAAGTTCATAACTTTGGCTAAGCGCGGAGATTTGCATGCTAAACGGCAGGCTATATCCTTCCTTAGAGATGAGGAAGCCGTTAATAAGCTCTTCACCGTCTTGGCAGAAAGATACAAAGCTCGCAACGGTGGTTATACTCGCGTCGTTAAAGCCGGTTTCAGGTATGGCGATGCTGCTCCCATGGCGATTATTGAGTTGGTTGACAGAGATGTTAAGGCGAAGTCTTCTCCCAAGTATGTGAAGGTGGTCGAAGATGCCGAAAAGGCAGAAAAAGCCGAGAAAACTTCTCCTCTTGCCAAGGCAAATCCCAAGGATGTAGCCAAGGTTGCCGAAAAGGCTGTAGCTGCTGCCGATAAAAAGGCAAAAAAAGCCGAAGATAAGGCCGACAAAAAGGACAAGAAAGAAGATAAATAATCCCGCCAGAAGGATTAGTAAAATAAAAGGCCGCAGGTTAGTTCCTGCGGCTTTTTGTTTGAGTGGTTTGTTTATATTTTATATATATGCATATTGTACTTCGTCGGCTCTTTTCTTTGCAAACAGAGTTTTTTTGTTATTTTCTGCTCGACGGAGACGTTCATAAAGTTTTTTCTTTTTGAAAAAATTCTCTGTCGCAGTCTTATTCGCAGAAATCACATTGTCTTCAATATCTTCTTTGATATGTGACGGTGAGTTCGCAAATATCTGTTTCGTAATTCTGCTGATGTGAGACAATTCATTGCCTACTGCGGCAAAGTATTTCTCATCAGTTTTGGGATCGCGCGAAATTTCTGAAAAAAGCTTGGCAGTGCGTTTTGCCCCTTCCAGCCAAATATCTTTGGCCGTTTTGTATTTAGGACCGTCGTATCCCATCTCTTCTCTGACGGCATAAAAAATATTATCTACATCTCTTTCCGCGCGCATGGCAACGAAGCGATTGTTGTTTTGTTCATTCATTTTTAATCCCCATTTTTATAGTTATTTTTAACACGAGGCATTCTAACTTTGGTCAGTGTTTTTGTCAATGCTAAAAATGAAAAAAGTTGAGCGGTGTAAAAATCTGTTTAACTCGCTTTGCTTTTAAGATATGATGAAAACGCGTTGTAATAGGGGAGTTTTGCTTTTGAATACTTTGTTCCAAACCGATGAATACAGGCCGTTGGCGGACAGGCTTCGTCCCACAAAGATTGAAGATGTGGTTGGGCAGGAGCATTTGCTTTCGGCAAGTGCGCCTTTGGGGCGAATGATAAAGTCGGGCAAGCTCACTTCGTTTATTCTCTGGGGCTCGGCGGGGTGCGGAAAGACCACGATTGCCAGACTTATGGCGCATTATACGGATATGGAGTTCGTGCCTATTTCTGCGGTGTTTTCCGGCGTGGCAGACCTGCGCAAGGTCTTTGCCGATGCCGAGGAGCGGCAAAAAATGGGCAAGGGGACTTTGCTTTTTGTGGACGAAATCCACAGGTTTAATCGCTCTCAGCAAGACGGCTTTTTGCCTTATGTTGAAAAGGGGACAGTCGTGCTGGTCGGAGCGACTACCGAAAATCCTTCGTTTGAGCTTAACTCTGCTTTGCTTTCGCGGTGCCAGCTGTTCATTCTTAATCGGCTTGATGACGATTCTTTAGAGAAGATTATTAGACGCGCAGAGGCGGAAGTCGGAGCAAAATTGCCGGTTGATGATGACGCCCGAAGTGCAATAAAAGCTATGGCCGATGGGGACGGGCGCTACCTTATAAACATGCTTGAAGCGCTGTTTGCGGCAAAAGATATAAAGAAAAAGTTGAACGCATCGCAGCTTGCCGAGTTCATTTCAAGGCGTCCTGCAACTTATGATAAGGACAGGGAAGGGCACTATAATCTTATTTCCGCGCTACATAAATCTATGCGCGGGTCCGATCCCGATGCGGCGCTTTATTGGATGGAGCGGATGCTTGAAGGGGGTGAGGATCCTAAGTATATCCTTAGGCGACTTACCAGATTTGCGACGGAAGATGTGGGGCTTGCCGATCCTTCCGCACTTCCATTTGCGATTGCCGCGTGGGATGCTTATGAGCGGCTTGGTTCGCCCGAGGGCGATTTGGCAATTGCCGAGTTGGTGATATTCCTTGCCACCGCACCTAAGTCTATCGGTGCTTACAAGGCTCATAATAACGCTGCAAAAGTCGCACGCGATACGGGTTCGCTCATGCCTCCCAAACATATTCTTAACGCTCCGACAAAGATGATGAAGGATATCGGTTACGGCGAAGGGTATCAGTATGATCCCGAAACGGCAGACGGTTTTTCCGGCGCGAATTATTTCCCCGACGGTATGAAACGGCAGACTTTTTATGTGCCTTTTGAGCGAGGATTTGAGCGCGAAATTGCAAAAAGGCTTGCTTATTGGAACAGGCTTAGGGCGGAAAAGGCTGGCAAAAAATGAAGCAGGCGGTTGTGAAAAAAGAAGATGAAGGAATTCGCTTGGACAGGTGGTTCAAGCGGCATTTTCAATCTTTCAGAATGTCCGAGCTTAACAAGTGCTTGCGTGAGAAAAATATCAAGGTAAACGGGAAAAAGTCCGAATGCGGTTATCGTGTTTGCGAGAAAGACGAGATACTTTATCCCGACACCTTCGGGCAAGATAAGTCTGAGGAAAAGAAGGCTGTTTCCGCTAAGGATAGGGCTTGGCTTGAAGCAATGGTGCTTTATAAAGACAGGGATATTTTGGCGATAAATAAACCTTGCGGCTTGGCGGTGCAGGGCGGAAGCGGGCAGGTAAGATTTCTTGATGCTTTGCTGGACGGTCTGGATATGGGAACGGGAAAGCGCCCTAAACTTGTGCATAGGCTTGATAAGGATACGAGCGGGGTGCTTGTTCTTGCGAGGAATCAGCTTGCGGCGACTTGGCTTACGCGGCTTTTTAAAGAGCGAGATATGCATAAAACTTACTTGGCAGTGGTTTCTAAACGCGTGAAGGCGGGAAAAGGTGTGATAAATGCTCCTCTTAAAAAGGCCGTTGTCGGTGGGGTGGAAATGGTCGTGGTCGATAAAGAAAACGGCTTGCCTGCGGTTACGGAATATGAAGTTTTAGATGCTTGTGATGAGGCTTCTTTGATAAGGTTTAAGCCGAGGACAGGGCGGACTCATCAAATACGCGCTCATGCAAAATATATGGGGCATCCTATTTTAGGTGATGTGAAATATGGTAAACATGATGCTTCCAAACTTCACTTGCACGCATTGGAAATAGAAATACCCGTGGGCGAAAAAAATATAAAAATATCTGCTCCCGTTCCTGATTATATGGTAGAAACCATTAATAGGTTCGGGCTTAATCAAGGTGGTGAAAAATGAAAAAAATTAAAATTGCAATGGCTGCCTTTTTGGCATTGATTTTTGTTGCGGCGGTGGCGGTAGCGGTCTTTTTAAAGTCCTTTGATGTCAACGAATACAAGCCTGCGATTGAAAATGCCGTGTCCGAAGCTTTGGGCAGAGAGCTTAAAATCGGTAGCGATATTGAGCTTGCTTTGGCGCTTAACCCGACAGTCGTGATGAATGATGTGGCGCTTCTTAATCCCGATTGGGCAAGTTCCAAAAACATGGTGGCAATTAAAAAAGTTTTCGTGAGTTTCTCTTTGGTGGACTTGTGTTTCGGAAAAGTGAAAATCAAAAAAATTGAAATTGATGAACCGAGAATCTTTTTGGAAGTCAGTAAAAACGGCTTGAAAAATTGGGATTTCAGCGACGGACCTTCGAGGGACAAAGCCTCAGAAGGGACAGCTAAAAAAGGAGTCGAGGACGAGATAGTAAAACGCGGTTTTTCTCCTTCTTATGAGTTTGATAATATAATTATTGCAGATGCAGAGGTCTCTTTTCATAATTTCCAAACGGGATTTAAGAAGAAAATCGGGATTAAGAAAGCTACCTTAAATCAAGCGGGAGATTTAGATATTGATGCCGTTTTTGAAGGGAAGCCTTTGGCTCTTAAAGGCGCTTTCCCCAATGTGTCCGGCCTTGTTAACAAGGAGAAAAACTTTCCTTTATCTTTGACTTTGAATGCGGGGAAAAATGTTGTCAGGCTTGACGGGAAAATCGGCAACATTTTTGAACTTTCGGATTTCGATATAAGTATTTGGGCCGAAGGAAAGGGTGTCGATGTTATTGATGTGTATGCTTTAGAGGCAAGGTTGCTCGGTTCCGCAAGCGCTTTGCAAATTGCCAATATCAGCGCTAAAGCAGGTGATGCAAAAAAGATTTTCGCGGTTATGAGCGGTAAAATCAAAAATGTAAATGCGATGTCGGGGGTCAATCTTAATGTGGAGCTTGATGCCGTTAATCCTTCGGCTTTGGGGCTTAACCCCTTTAAATTGACTCTTAAAATTGATGAGATTAAAGGTTCGGATTCAGCATCCGGAAAAATTGATTTCAGAGCGGGGAAAACCAATATAAACGGTGATATCGGAATTAATGCTTCGGGTAAGGTTCCTTATATCAGT
>CACZRW010000121.1 GCA_902783675.1 uncultured Pseudomonadota bacterium
AGTATCGCCGCCCAAGTCATAGGACCCTTCGTCGAACATGTCCGACTCGGAACTACCCTGATACTCCTGCATCAGTTTTGCCGCGGCATCGTGCTGCATGGCCATGCGGAAAGCCATTGCGGCGTCTTGCATTTCCTCGGGTTGGTTAAGGTCACTGCTCGGGAATCTAAACAGCGTAAACATTGCGATGATTACAAAAAACGGTATTGCAATAAGCCAGAAAAACATCGTCTTCGTCCTTTTTAAAAAAGTTAAAAAAGAACCACATTTTCTTTTGGAAAAAGTGGCGGACGTTAACAACCGTATGAAATTAGACGGCTCAGCTGATTAGCATGAAGCCTATTCGCTGACATCCGCCATAATCATTTGGCGAAAGGTCAGCCCTTGTGTCGTTTTACGACTATTCCATCAGGGTTGTTAAGCCCTCGGCAATATCTCTACTGCCTATAGGGTATTATAAGATGAATGTTTCTGCTTGCGCAATTCATAAAAGGGAGGGGGAAAGGGAAGGCAAAAAGGGGCAGTTTTGTGCCGTATAGGTGCCTTTGTCCGCTAGGGGGAGCTTAAGGTTTCAAGCAAGGCGGTCATGTCGACCGGCAGCTTTGCCTCAAAGCGAAGGTGCTCGCCCGTTCTCGGGTGAGTAAAGCCAAGGACTCCCGCATGCAGAGCTTGTCTTGGGAAGGCTTCGGCGGCGGCGCGGCGTTGCTCGCCCATAGGCTTTTTGTTGGGGCGGTTCTCGGTGTAGGTTTTATCGCCGATGAGCGGGCAGCCTATGGATGTCATGTGCACTCTTATCTGGTGCGTCCTTCCCGTTTCCAAGCGGCACTCTATCAGCGAGGCGGCACCGTCTGCCAGCACTTTGGTTACTTGGTAGTGCGTGATTGCTTCGCGCCCTCGTCCGCCTTCATGCAAAATCGCCATCTTTTGCCGGTTTGTCTTTGAGCGCCCGATTTGCCCCGCCACCGTTCCTTTTAAAGGAGTGGGAACGCCCCAGACTATCGCCGTGTAAATGCGCTCAATGTCGTGCGCTCTGAACATGTTTGCCAGCGCCCTATGTGCGAAATCAGACTTTGCCACGACCAAAACCCCGCTGGTATCCTTATCAATGCGATGCACGATGCCGGGGCGCTCTACCCCACCGATACCGGAAAGCCTTCCTTTACAATGCGCCAGCAGAGCGTTCACCATCGTGTGCTCCCAGTTGCCCGCTCCCGGGTGGACTACCATTCCCGCCGGCTTGTTAATGACTATTAAATCCTCGTCCTCAAACAGGATGTTAAGAGGGATTTTCTCGGGCAGAACATTGAGCTCCTTTGGCGGAGGGACGGCAAAGACATACTCCTCGCCCGCCTTTACCCGCACCGAGGAAAAGTTGCACACATGCCCGTCTTTGCTTACTTTGCCAGCGTTGATAAGGTGGGCAATGCGCGTTCGGGATTCACTCGGCACCGCAAGGGAAAGCCACTTATCCAGCCGCAGACCTTCCTTGTCTTCGGGGACCGGCTCGCAGTAGTATATCTCGTCTTCCGTTATTAAGGTTTCCATTTTAAAATGCTTTAAGCTAAACTGGTGTAAATGTAAAAAGAAAAAGAACTTGAAGGAGGCAAAAATGGATAAGTTAAGGCTGATTAAAGGTGTCGTGGTTTTGCTTACCTCGCTGATTGTGCTGGGCATCGCGGCAGTTATAATCGGGCTTACGAGCAAGGACGATAAGCCTTCCTCTGCGGCGGCGGAGGCGGCAAATAAGGCAGGGGCCTTGACGCCGTATTCTGCTACCGTCACCGTCCAAGCCCCTTCCAGCGTTGCGGAGACCCTAATCGCCGAGGGGAAAGGTAGCTCCATTGACGGAGTCGTTTCTTGCGGCGACGGAATTTGCCTTGTGATAAAAGGCGGCGGATTGCCTGCTCGCGTCGTCATGCTGAACGCAAAAGGAGCCGTTGTTCGCAAGATAAAACTGGTAGAGGAGTAAAAATAACTTGCCAAGAGAGTCTTTTTCGGATATTTGTTGCACCTTCAAAGTTTTAGGTTCCCATCGTCTAGAGGCCTAGGACATCGGCCTCTCACGCCGGTAACACGGGTTCGACTCCCGTTGGGAACGCCAAAAACCGCGAAGTTATTAGCGACAAAACTAAAAAGTCATCTAGGGGATTTTCTATGACAGGACATTATATTTCACTGGTAGCCGATTACGGCGGACGTTCGGGCAATGCAGATTTGGCTTTTGCCGAGGTGGGGCAGAAGCTATACGAAAAAATTGATGACATTCGTCATTTCGAACAGCTTTCGGTAAATGCATTTAACACGGTTGAAACCGGCTTTGTGGTTGCCGAGCTTGCTCTTAACTCAAAGATTGATAACCATATCGTGTATCATAACACCGCTCCTCGCAAAGATGATATTAACCCTCGCGCCAATAATGCGGGGGAATTTTTGGCGTATTGCCATCTTCCCAACGGCGTCAATGTCATCGGCGTTTTCTCGGGATATTGCTTCTCTTTCCTAAAAGGTTATGCGCCGATTTACAAAGTTAAATGCGAGTCTAAAGGTTCGCAATTCCGTTCGCGCGATGTTTTTCCGGATATGGTGGCCTCGCTGGCAAAGCATGACTTCTCTTCCGGCAAAGTGTGGGAGTTCCAGGGTGAAGAATTAACCAATGTTCCCGATATGCCCGAGAACATTTTGCTTTTCACCGACGGTTACGGCAACTTAAAGACCAATATCGTTCTTACGGAAGAACAAGCTAAACAATCCAAGTTGCATGTGAACATTCACGACTACACCACGATAGTGAATCTCGGCGCGGGCATTTTCTCGGTCGCCGACGGTGAATATGTTCTGGCAAAAGGTTCTTCGGGCTGGGTACTTCCGAATGGGGAAAGAAAGTTCGTGTTTGAGATTTCCCGCCGCGGAGGTAATGCTGCCGGACACTTTAACTTTCCTAAACCGGGAGCAAAAATCCATTTACAAACCTTGGCTTAAAAAAGCCTTAGAGCATTAATAAACAGCCTCGGCGGTGAGCAATCGTCGGGGCTTACTTTTTGTTATTCCACACTGATTATGTGAAGGGTGTTGGTGTTGCCGTGATGGGCAAAAGGGACTCCCGCCGTAATAATTAACTTACTGCCTTTTTTTGCAAGCTTCATTTGTTTTGCTGCCTGTTGCGAAGTGGTGCGGACATCGTCAAACAGGCGCAGGGGCGAGTCTGCCTTACGCGTGATAATACCCCAGACCAAAGCGAGCCTGTGGGCGACGGCTTCGTTCGGAGTAATGCTTAAAATCGGCAAGCACGGGCGCTCCTTTGCCGCGAGCAGGCTGGTTGAGCCGGATTCCGTATAGGTCACGATTGCCGCCGCATCTTGCATGTGCTCGGCGGCGAATTTCGCCGAGGAAGTAATCGCGGCGCCTATGGGTAAATTGCACTTTTCCCCTTTGCTGTATAAGTCCAAAAGCTTGCTATACTGGGGTATCTCCTCAACATTCTTGATTACTTGGTTCATGGTGTGGACGGCTTCCACGGGATACTTGCCGACTGCCGTCTCGCCCGAAAGCATTACTGCGTCCGCGCCGTCAAAAACGGCGGTGGCGACATCAGAAGTCTCTGCTCGGGTCGGAGTCGGGTTCGTTATCATGGATTCCAGCATTTGCGTAGCGACGACGACAGGCTTTCCCGCACGGCGGCAGGCAAAGACTATCTTCTTTTGAAGGACGGGGACGGCCTCAACCGGCATCTCTACCCCCAAGTCGCCACGCGCTACCATAACGGCATCGGAAATGGCGATTATCTCGTCCAAATGGTCAATGGCGGCGGGCTTTTCAATCTTTGATATAATCCAAGCTTTGTCGCCGATGATTTTGCGAGCGTCTAAAATATCCTTGGGACGCTGGACAAAGGAAAGCCCTATCCAATCAACTCCCATTTTAAGCGCGGCTTTTAAGTTCGTTAAATCCTTTGGTGTAAGTGAGGATATGGGAAGAGTAACGCCCGGGATATTCACGCCTTTATGATCGGAAATCTCGCCGCCGACGATGACTTTGGTCATGGCGTAGTTCTTCCCGAAGGCGGTAACTTTAAGACGGACTTTGCCATCGTTAAGCAGTAGGTCCATACCTTTATGCATAACGGCGAAAATCTCTTTGTGCGGGAGGGTAACACGGCGGTCGTCGCCCGGCTTATCGTCCATATCAAGGCGGAAGGTTGCACCTTTTTTAAGCATAACCGCGCCTGCGGCAAAAGTGCCGATACGGAGCTTTGGTCCTTGCATATCGGCAAGAATGCCAATGTTCCTGCCCGTCTTTTTGGATATGTCCCTGATAATTTTTACATTTGTGGCATGGGTAGCTATATCGCCGTGGGAAAAATTAAGGCGAAAGACATCAACACCCGCTTTTACCAAAGATGCTATGACTTTTTTTGAGGAGCTTGCCGGACCTAAAGTTGCGACTATTTTAGTGAAACAATCTTTATGACGAGCCTGCGGTTTTACCATATCATAGTTCTTCCACACTGAACTCGACAGTTGCTTCAATAGTCTCACCCGGCCCTATACTCTTGATGCCGGTGCCCATAATTCCGCGCGAGGCGAGATTAAAAGCGTCAATCGCACTGGTTACGGGCTCAAAGCTGAAAATGTTTTTATTTTCCGAAACGACCAAAATAGAGTGGTTAAACTCTTCATAAGCCTTTATTTTAAGGCGGACATTATTAGAAGGCCAGGTAATCTCGGCATCACCGTCAAAGCCGCCGAAGCAAGTGTCCAGAGTCATCTTGGCAATGTCCTTGCCCTCTTCAAAACGCCAATCCGAAGTTACATTGTAAGGCTTATCGCGAAGCGGCGTGCCCAAATGTTCCCAAACATTCTTTGCCTTGAACTTGATATTGACATCTTTGGTTTTGGGAAAGAACGGGTGGACACCCATGGCGCACGGCATCGGCAAAATACCAAGATTGCGCAGCATAATATGGGTGTTAAAGCCGGAGTCGGTCAAGGTATAAGTAACTTCGGCCTCATAGGAAAAAGGAAAGCCTTTTTTAGGATCACCAACGGTCGTTAACACAACCTTTTTATCGGACTTTTCCTTTACATTCCAAGAAAACTTCCAGCCGTCGCCGTCAAAGGGTTCTTTGTTCAAGGAAACATTGGACGGCACTTGGCGCTTGATACCCCAATACACAAAAAAACCGTCGTGAATGCGGTTTACATAGGGCAACATGGGATACATTGATGAGCCGGCAGCGTCGGAGTCGGTTAAGGCTTTTGCGGTGGCGGGGCGCATAATGTCAATTTCCTTAGCACCAATGTTTGCCTTGAAATAAGCCAGCGATGCCCCGGCTTTCGGCTGAACGGCAATTTTTACATTTGCGTTACCTAACTCTATAAGTCCATCGTTTACCATGCTTTTCGTCCTGTATGTGCCAATAGTTAAAAAACTTCTTTGCTATTATTTTGTCAATTTAACTATACTTCCCGAAAAGTGCAAGAAAAAAGTTGAAAAAGTAATAAAGAGGTTTTACCAATGGTCGCAAAGGATGGACTTTAAAAAATGCTATTTGCTCTCGATGTCGGAAATACTAATGTAAATATGGCTTTGCTTGATGATGACAAGGTTGTCAAAAAGGCAAAAATCAAAAGCAAAGAACTGCCCGCCGATGCCCTAAAAACCGCTTTTTCCCAATTTGCAGAAAATTATAAAATAGACGGAATTGTTTGCGCAAATGTGGTGAAAGAGCTTGGACCCGTTCTGCAAACCGCTTTGAAAGATTTTGGGAAAGAGCCTTTGTTTATCAATGCTTATATGGACTTAGGCTATAAGATACGAGAGGACAGGAAACCGAGCGTGGGAGCGGATATCATCGCAACGAATGCCGGCGCTTATGCCCTATATGGTGATTGCTTGGTGGTGGATACGGGAACGGCGACTACTTTTCAAGTGGTAAAGGGCGGAGAGTTTAAAGGGTGTGTAATCGCCTCGGGGCTTTATATGGGGGTGCAGGCACTTTACGACTTTACCTCTTTGCTTCCTAAAATAAAGGTGGAAAAGCCGCAGAGTGTTCTCGGGACCGATACCGTGGGGTGCATGCAAAGCGGTGCCTTTTACGGGCATGCGGGAATGATTGAAGGACTTATCAGGCGGATTAAGATAGAAGTCGCAGCACCGCTTACCGTTGTGGCTACGGGCGGCGCGGCGGAAATGATAAACGAGGTATTAGATGAGCCCTTTGACATCATAGACAATGATTTAATTTTCAAAGGATTAAAAATCATTTATGATAAAAACGGTTTAAGGGTTAAGGGTTAAGGTTATGGATAAAGATTTAACTATTGACGAGTTGATGGAGAACTTCTCCTTATTTGAGGACTGGGAAGACAAGTATCGCTATTTGCTTGAGCTTGGCGAAGGGCTTGGTGATATGCCTTTGGCGGACAAAACCGAAGCAAATAAGGTCGAAGGTTGCACCAGCCAGGTTTGGCTTACTTATGAGCTTAAAAAGGGTGATGACGGGCTGGGGCGCCTTTACTTTAAAGCGGACAGTGATGCGCATATCGTAAAGGGACTGATTGCGATTTTACTTACCGTCTACAACGGCAAAATGCCTCAAGACATATTGGCAATAGATATAAGAGAGATATTCAAAAAGCTGGGATTAGATGAGAACCTTAGCCCTACGCGCCGTAACGGCTTTTTCTCTATGGTGAAAAAAATACATGAGACAGCCGCGGCAGTGGATTGGTAATCTTTTTAAAAGGAGAGGACATGGGCTATACAACTTTTAAGCAATACTTAATTGGTCGCGGGGGTTTCTTTGTCGGAGCCTTGTTTATCCTGACGGTCGGACTTTTTATGGCGCCCGAGGATACGGCGATGAGATTGTTTCCTTTCCTTTTTGGGATAATGCCGCTGGCGGTGCCGGCAGTGCTGCTTTCTTTGTGGCTTGCCGATGAGAAAAAGCACCAGACGGAAATAAGGCAAAGGGTAAAGGCGGCTCTTGGCTTTTGGAGTATGTTGGTTGCAACCACCCTGCTCTTTGCGCTTGCCGACATACTTATATATAAGGCCGGAGTCGGAGCGATAGTTTCATCTTACTTGGCGCTTTTGATTATGGGCACGGCTTTTGTGGGGATATCTGCCTTGGCTTTGGTGATTTTCAAGAATCCTGCGCTTAAAACTTTGGGTGCGGTCATCTTCTGCTTTATCTTTTACCAACTGACCGCAGGAGAGTTTATAGCCATAAGCTCGGGAATGATAGGGCTTACCGATGCCGTGTATCTTTTGTCCTTTGCCTTTGGCGCTATGGTGGCGGCGTTCATTCTGGCAGCCGGTAAGGCGTGGACGGTCAAGGTTATGCAGATGATATGCCTTGTCATCATCTTGGTAAGCGGCAACCTTATCGTAAAGCCTTTGGATTCTTCGTTTTACCTTGACTGGTCCATGGGTAAGCAGTTCTCGGTAAAGGAGGATGTAAAGAATCAGTTGCTGGCGATTACCAAGCCCGTGACGATTACCCTTTTTCTGCCTAAGCAAATAATGCTGGAAAATCCTAATACCAAAGCGATGGCTCGAACCTTTAAGCGCTATATGAACGATTTTAGCAAAAATGCCGGCGGTATGATACTTTTCAAAGACTTGACAGGCGTGGCAAAAGACGGCGACTTTGCGGTGATAATCGCCGATGACGAAGGAAAAGAGGACTATATTTTCCTTCCCGGGACTAATAAAACCGCCGAGTTTGAAAAGGCCCTGTTGCAAAAAGTGTTAAAGGCCGGCGGTGTTCCCGAGATTATTATGCCAAAAGCGGCCGAGGTTAAAAAGCTTGATATTATGGCGCAGGATAAGGCCGTGCTTTTATGGAATGTCACGACGGGGATTTACTTTGGTTTATTCCTTATATGGGCGGTGGCGTTTATCCTTTATAAAAGGCGGCAAGGAAAGG
>CACZRW010000122.1 GCA_902783675.1 uncultured Pseudomonadota bacterium
GCGGCGGGCGATTTCGGTTTTGCCTACGCCCGTGGGGCCTATCATCAGAATGTTCTTCGGGATTACCTCGTCCTTCAAATGCTCGGGAAGCTGCTGGCGGCGCCAGCGGTTGCGCAGTGCTATGGCGACGGCGCGCTTGGCCGCCTTTTGCCCTACGATGAAACGATCCAATTCGGCTACGATTTCTTTCGGCGATAAAGGGGTTGTCATTTTTGTTATAATTCCTCTACGACTATGTTGTTGTTGGTGTAAATGCATATCTCGCCGGCGATTTTAAGCGCCTTTACTGCGATGTCTTTGGCACTTTGCGAGCCGTCGGCAAGAGCTTTCGCCGCCGCAAGGGCAAACGCTCCGCCCGAGCCTATGCCTACGATGCCTCCGTCCGGCTCCATAACATCGCCGTTGCCCGAGATTAAAAAGGTGGCGTCCTTGTCGGCGACTATCATTATCGCTTCCAATTTGCGCAAGTACTTGTCAGTGCGCCAGTCCTTTGCCAATTCTACGCAAGCGCGGGTGAGGTTGCCCGAGTGCTTTTCGAGCTTTCCTTCCATGCGCTCAAAAAGGGTGAAGGCGTCGGCAGTTGCTCCCGCAAATCCGGCTATCACCTTGCCGTCGCTAAGTCTGCGAACCTTTACGGCGTTGGATTTCAATACCGTGGTGCCAAGGGTAACTTGACCGTCGCCGGCAATAACTACATGTCCGTCTTTTCTTACGGATATGATGGTTGTGCCTCGCCATGCGGGCAGAGAAAAGGTGCTGTTGTCTGTCATCATTCTTCTTTCCTTTTTTGTTTTACATTTTGATACAATACCGTTTAAATAAGGTCTTTAATATATGAAAACAAGTCTAGGTGCTAAAAAAATGTATGATGATGAAAATGTGTTCGCAAAAATCCTTAAAGGCGAGGTGCCTGCGAAAAAAGTTTTTGAAAATGAGTTTGCGCTTGCGTTTTATGACGCTTTTCCAAAGGCGCCTTATCACATTTTGGTTATTCCCAAGGGGAAATATACGGACTTTCAAGACTTCTCACTAAACGCAACGGATGCCGAGATTGTGGGCTATGTGCGCGCGGTCGGTGAGGTGGCAAAGCAGTTCGGCTTTAAGGAAAAGGACGGCTTTAACCTAATCGCAAATATCGGCGAAAAGGCAGGGCAGGCGGTCTTTCACTTCCATACGCATATCGTGTCCGGTGTTGATATTTGGGGCAAAATCAAGTCCGAATAAGCCTTTATCTTATGGCTTTTTCATATCTTCCATGATTCTTTGATACGAGGTGTTAAGAGCGGCAATAGTGGCGTTTGCCTCTGCAATCTTCTCTTTGCTCGCACGTTTCGCTATCAGGTGGTCGGGGTGATTTTCTTTTACCTTTTTAAGCCAAGCCGCATGCACTTCCGCCTTGGTGGCGTGGCGCGAAACTCCCAGCATCTCAAAGTCATTTAGTTTTTTTTTACGGTCGGTTTTTTTGCTTTGGCAGAGGAGGCTTTCGCGGATTGCTGCGTAGCAGGTTTTGCTTCTTTAGCGTCATTGCGGGAAGAGGAGCATTTGGCTGCAAAGTTTTGAAAGTCCGTGGATTTTTGGCTTAAATCCAAAAAGTGCCCGACGATTAAACCTACAAACAAGCCGGGAATGCCAAACAAAATCACGCCTATAAGAGCGCCGAAAAACTTTGCTTTCCAGAAGTTAAGGTTGCCCTTATTCAATTTGGAAAGGTCATACTTTATGTGCGTTTCAAAGCCATGTGAAAGGTTCGCACCCCACATCTTTATCTTGCTTTTGTGTTCCTCGGGAATGCTTTCAAAGGCGTCTTTGGCAAAGTTGACCGCGCCCGCGGTAATATCTTTGGCCTTTGATTCTATGTCTTCGTATATCTGTTTGATTTTATGTCTTTTTGTCATGGCGTCCCCCATCGTATATAAAAGGTTATGCTCAGACATTAGAGCCTTTTTTGCATTTACTCAAGACTGTTTATTTTTTTTTAGCTTTCGTAAATGAACTTGTTGCTTTTAGAGAGCTTGTAGTGTATTACTTATCCCAAACTTAACTTTTTATTAATATATGTAGATGTGATAAGAAAGGACGCTTTAGATGTCTTCAAAAATAACGAGCTTCTTGTATGCCGCGGATATGGCGATTGATTTAGGGACTGCGAATACCATCGTGTTTGTGCGCGATCGCGGGATTGTGCTTAATGAGCCTTCGGTGGTTGCAATCGCTGATGTTAAGGGTAAGAAGCAAGTTCTTGCCGTAGGTGATGAGGCAAAGCAAATGCTGGGTAGGACACCCGGTCCTATACAAGCAATTCGCCCGCTTCGTGACGGCGTGATTGCCGACTTTGAAGTCGCCGAGGAGATGATTAAGCACTTTATTCACCGTGCTAATAACAGGCGGTCGTTTATCGCGCCTATGATTGTGATTTGCGTGCCTTCGGGTTCAACGGCAGTGGAGCGGCGTTCAATTCAAGAATCTGCCGAGGCTGCCGGTGCCAGAAAGGTCTTTTTGATTGAAGAACCCATGGCGGCGGCTATCGGTGCGGGGCTTCCCGTGACAGAGCCTACCGGTTCAATGGTGGTTGATATCGGTGGTGGAACTACCGAAGTTGCCGTGCTTTCCTTGGGAGGTATTGTTTTTGCTCGTTCGGTGCGTTGCGGTGGTGATAAAATGGACGAGGCCATTATCAACTATATTCGCAAGACGCATAACCTGCTGGTCGGTGAAAGTTCGGCAGAGCGGATTAAAAAGGCTATCGGTTCGGCGTGTCCTCCGGAAGAGGGTGACGGGCGGACCATCGCTATCAAGGGTCGCGACTTAATGAACGGCGTGCCGAAAGAAATTATTATAAACGAGCGGCAGATTGCGGAAAGCTTGTCCGAGCCGGTCAGTCAGATTGTTGATGCGGTAAAGGTTGCTTTGGAGCATACGGCTCCCGAACTTGCCGCGGATATCGTGGATAAGGGCATTGTGCTTACCGGCGGAGGGGCGCTTTTGTCTAACCTTGATCAAGTGTTAAGGCAGGCGACGGGGCTCCCCATTTCAATCGCCGATGATCCGCTTACCTGTGTGGGTATGGGGACGGGACGCGCCTTAGAGGAAGTCAAAAAGCTTAAACATATCCTCACTTCCATGTACTAGCCTATTTAGAGGGCGGTTGATTTAAAAGGGTGAAGAATCGTGAAGCAAGCCGGCGGAATAAAGCATCTTTCAAGAAAGTTCCGCGCTTGGCTTGAACGCTTCGGCGTTGTTTTTCTTGCTCTGTTCGCACTGATACTTATTGCGCTTGAGAAGATGGACAGCCCTATCATAAACGGTATGCGAGTGGCGTTTTTGGAAGTGATGCTGCCGGTTACAAATACTTTGGCGGTGCCGGTAAGGTGGGTTTCTAAACGTGTTGATATCATAAGCGAGTATTTTTCTCTGATTGATGAGAATGAAAAACTGCTTCTTGAAAATCAAAAGCTTAAACAAGAGCGCGAGAATATCCTTTTCCTTATCCAAGAAAATCAGCAGCTGGCAAAAATGCTCAATTACAAATATCCGCCCGCCATTAAGTCCGTGACGGCAAAAATTGTGGCAGATTCGGAAAGTGCCTTTGCGCAATCGCTTATTGTTTTGGCGGGGAGTGCCAGCGGGGTGGAAAAGGGTGATGTAGTGATGGCAAACGGCGCTTTGATGGGACGCGTAATAAATGTGGCGAGCGATGCGGCGCAAGTGCTTTTGTTAAACGATGTCAACTCGCGGATTCCCGTTTTTGTCGGCAAGGATAGGCAAAGGGCGATTTTGGTTGGCGATAATACCGAAGCGCCGGTTTTGATTTTGTTTTTGCAAAAAGATAAAATCGCCGTCGGGGACGAGATTACAACTTCCGGTGATGCCGGAGTGTTTCCTTCCGGTCTTGTAATCGGTACGGTTGATAAAGTCGCCGATGATGAGGCAAAAGTTACCTTGCTGGTTGATAGGGATAAAGTTGATTATGTTAAGATCCTTAACTTCGGGCAAAGGGGGATTTTACAAAGCACGGATAAGTGGACCAAATAATGGAAGGGCTATGGGCAAAGATTGGCAAAGGTTTTTGGTTCGTGTCACCTCTTTTGTTGGTGATGCTTTTGGAGCTTTTGTCCTTTTATCCTTTTCATCTTCCTAACATGGCGGTCATAAGGCCTTGCTTTGCTCTGGTCGCGGTTTATTACTTCGCGGTCTATGCGCCTTGGCGGTTCGGTATGATAATGGCTTTCGCGGCGGGATTATTGGCGGATTCTTTGTTCATGGTGCCGTTCGGTTCTTATGCTTTGGTTTTTGCACTGCTTTTTAAAGTGGCGGAGGCTTTAAGAAGGTTTTTGGTGGATAAGCCTTTTTATATCGTTTGGATAGGGTTCGGCGTCTTTGCTCTAGCCGCGAATCTGCTCATGTGGTTTGCCGTGGCATTTGTGGCGGGACGCTTTACCGCCTTTTTGCCGATGTTGGTCAGCTATTCTGTTTTAGTGGCGATTTACCCTTTTGTGTCGTTCTTGTGCTTTCTGCTTTTAAAGCTTTTGCTAAAGGTGAACAGGTATGAATAGAGACGGCGACAAAGGGAAAGTGTTCTTAAATCGCATGCTGTGGCTGGCGGTGATAGAGTTGGTGCTGGTGTTGGTGATACTTGCGCGGCTTTACTATTTGCAGGTCTTTTTGGCGGATAAATATATAATGCTGGCGGAGTCGAATCGTATCAGTATGAGGATTATCGCACCGCCGAGGGGGACTATATTTGACAGAAATAAAGTGCCGCTGGCGGTCAATAATCCTAATTATCGCGTGATGTTGGTGTCAGAGCAAACCGAAGGAAGACTCCAAGAAACTTTGCAGGATTTGGGCAAGATTATTTCCCTTTCCGAAGACGATTATGCCTATATTCAAAAAGAGGTAAAACGCAGAAGGTCTTTTGTTCCGGTTAATGTGGCAGAGAATCTTTCGTGGGAGCAAATGGCTAATATACAAGTCAATGCGCCCGATTTGCCGGGGGTGATGATTGATAAGGGACTTACGCGCAGTTATACTCATCCTTGGGATACGGCGCATATTCTCGGCTATTTGGCGTTGGTAGATGAAAAGGATCGGACCGGCGATCCGTTGCTGGAGCTTTCGGGTTTTAAGAAAGGTAAGACGGGCTTAGAGGAGTTTTACGATTACGACTTGCGCGGGGTCGCAGGTTCGCGGCAGGTGGAAGTTAATGTCGTCGGGCGCGAGGTGCGCGAGCTTTCGCTTAACAAGGGAGTATCGGGCAGAGAGCTCGATCTTACTATTGATATAAGGCTGCAAGAGTTCGTGCGTAAGGCTTTGGCAAAGCAAAGCGGTGCGGTGGTCGTGGTTGATGTGAATACGGGCGAGATTATGGCTTTGGTGTCGGCGCCTTCCTTTGATGCCAATATCTTTAACCGCGGTATCTTGTCTAAAGAGTGGAAAGCATTATCCGAGAATAAGTATAAACCTATGGTGAATAAGGCTATAGCCGGCGAGTATTCTCCGGGGTCGACTTTTAAGATGATTGTGGCTTTGGCGGCTTTGGAAGCCGGCATTATTGATGCTAATACGGAAATAGATTGTGAAGGCTATATGGATATAGGTAATCACCGTTTCCATTGCTGGAAACACAGCGGGCATGGTCGTATCAATTTGAAGAGAGCTTTGGCGGAGTCTTGCGATGTGTATTTTTATGAAATCGCACGCAGAGTCGGCATTGATAAAATTACGGAAATGGCAAGAAAGTTCGGGCTCGGAGTGAAGGAGGGAATCGACTTACCTTCGGAAAAAAGCGGGCTTATGCCTACGCAAACATGGAAGCAAAGGTTGTTTGGTGAGCCTTGGCAGCAGGGGGAGACTTTGCTTGCGGGAATAGGGCAAAGCTATGTGCTGGTTACGCCTTTGCAGCTGGCGATGATGACTGCGCGAATCGCTAACGGCGGTAAGTTTGTCGAGCCTCATTTAGTCAAAAATCCTTATCGTCCTTTGCCTAAAGATATTGATATTAACAAGCATTA
>CACZRW010000123.1 GCA_902783675.1 uncultured Pseudomonadota bacterium
CCAAATACTTTTTTTCTATCTACTTTTGTATAGGTTTGCTTTGCTTTTCTTTTGAGGTATAAAGGCAGGTAGCGTTTAATTTTGTCCGAAAGGAGAGCCGCAAAATGCCTTTTATCAATCAAGACTTACCTTATGAGGCGAACCACTTGGAGCCGATTATTTCCGCAAGGACGGTAGAGTTTCATTACGGCAAGCATCAGGCGGGCTATGCAAGCAATCTTGAAGTGCTTACAAACGGCACCGCCTTTAGCGATATGGATTTAATCTCCGTCATTAAGGAAACGGTCTTTGATAACGACGAAGCGGCTATTTATAACAACGCAGCGCAGCTTTGGAACCACATATTTTACTGGGACGGATTAAAGCATGCCGAAAAGGCAAAGACCGGCGGCGCTCTTAAAGGCGACTTTGCCGAAGCGGTAAAGGCGGCTTTCGGCTCCGAGGAAAATATGAAAGCAAAGCTTATAGAGGCGGCGGTGAGCATATTCGGCTCGGGGTGGGCGTGGCTGGTGCTGGATCCTAAGACTAAGCTTTTAAGCATTGTTAAGACCCAGAATGCCGGCAATCCCGTTACTATGGACATGGTGCCTCTTTTCACTATTGATGTGTGGGAGCACGCGTATTATCTCGATTATCAAAATCGGCGAGCGGAATATGCTAAAGCTTTGGTTGAAGAGCTTGCCGATTGGGGGGTCGTGCAGGAGCGTTACGGCGCGGCAATGTCTAAATAGCTTATTTTACGGGAGAAGTAAAAAATGGTGAGATTTATCAAAGCGTTAGGATTCACCCTCGCAATCATGGCGGCGAGCAGTGCCTTTGCCGATAATGACTTGAAAATCAGCGGAAAGGTGAAAAGCATTGATGCGCAGAAAATGAGCTTTGTGATTATTGATGACGCAACCGGTAATGATGTAATCGTGGGGGTAAATCCCGCTACGGACTTTGAGGCAAAGGCCCGAAAAAAGCAGATGTTCTCTTGGGACAAAGATGTTGAGTTCGAATACTTGCAAGCCGGCGATTGGGTCAAGATAGAATACATAGGGCGCGGTCCGAATATCGTGGCCGAGGAAGTTGATATCTACAGATAAAGACTTTCCCCCCTGCCCTATGTTTAAAGTGCTTTTGTTTTCTTAATCGGCTTTATCCTCTACCAAAATCAGCCGAGGGAATCCAAAAGCACTTTTCCTATGACCGTAAGCAAAACCGCAGGGGCAAGCGCGGGACCAAAGGGGGCAACCTTTGATTTTCTTTGCCAAACAAGGTATAGAAAAAAGAGGAAGGAAATTACCAGCACCGTGTTGAAAAGCTCAAAGCCAAGCCAAGCGCCCAGGGCCGCCATCATCTTTACATCGCCTCCGCCTAAGGGATTGGATTTATACTTTTGCATGAACAAGGCGGTTAAAAGCGGCAGAAAATAAGCGTAAATTGCGCCCATGATACTTTCTTCCATTGTTACCAGCGGCTGGAAAAAGTAAGCCGTGGCAAAGCCAGCTATCAACAAAGGAATGGTCAGGAAATCGGGCAAAAGCCACGCTTTCAAATCAATCAGACCGGCAAGCGCGACGGTTACCAGCATAAGCGCTAAAAATGTCGCCTGCCAAGCGGGCAAAAGCGCGAAAAGCACCGCAAAGGCAAGAGCGAAAATCATGCCGTAGATTATGCTTTGCCCGACAAGGCGCAGCCAAAGCCGCCTAAACCTTTTTGCGTGTAGGGAAGCGGGAGCTAAGGTTTTGGGGAACTTTGGCAAATGGAGCATGGTAAGCGGCTTAAAACCTTCCTCTAAGGAAAAGGATTTTAACAGGCGCGAAGTTATAAACAGCAACGAAAAGCCCAAGAAAAAGCCAATTATGCTTGCGGTTACGGTTATCATTTGTCTGCTTTCTTTTTGGGTTTAGGGGAAGAATCTTCTTCGTTCTTTTCCTTTCCCTTTTCTTTGCTCTTTTCCTTGCTCTCGCCCTCGCCTTCTTCGTCCTCATATTCTTCGGCTTCGGCTTCAAGGTCGCTTTCGTAATCAGCGGCAAGGGCTTCGTCATCGGCAATCTTATGCTCCTCAAGCCCTTCAACCGCCATAAGGTTGACAGGCAAGTCCCGTTGCTCCGGCGACCTTAAATCATAGATATATTTTGGCAGCGGCGGCGGGGGAGGAATGCTGGCCTTGGCAAGCATATTCTTGTCCTTATAGTAATAGGTGCGGTCGGCAAGGATAGGACGGTTCATATACCTTTGGTAAAGCAAAAGCTGCTTATCGGGCATCATGGTTTCATAATTGACGACGGCCAGCAGGGAATCTTTTTCATACTTATAAGAAATGTTTTTGATAAAGGGGCTGGCCCAAGATGCGCCTATGCCTTCGTTTTGGCTGACGCTGCGAGACTTTGCGGTGCGGTTCGTGACCAGCCCTTTGAAAATCTGGGCCGAAGTGTCATTGTTGGTGCCGAGACATATCTTTGCGGCGGTGTTGGTGATAAGGACGCTTACCGCGCTTTCGCCGTATTTGCTTGATATTTGCGAGAAGTCTTGCACCACCAGCAAGTATGAGGCCTTTTGCCATCTGCCGACGCTGATACAAGTGCTCATGGCGCCGATTTTGGGCAGAGTGTGCAAATCGTCCATGATGAACATCACGGTATAAGGTCCTCTGCCTAAATGCATGGGCGGAAAGATGTTCTGGCACACCATCTCGTTATTTAAAAACAGCGAGCTTAAAGTGGCGGTGCTCGATACATCTAAAGGCGGAATGCAAAGGTAAACCGTGATTACTTCCCACTCGCCCGTTTCGGGGTTCTTCCAGCCGCGGCAAAAAGAATCATAAAAGTCGCTGGTCGAGGTTCTGGCCCTTATCGCGCCGTTCTTAAAGATACTTAAGCCGGATATGGCGGTGGATAAAACCGACGAGCGTTGCTTTGACGGCATTATGAGCAAGTCGTTTATTTCCAAAATGGTGCGGCGGTCATAACCGAAATAGGTGCACTCCCTTAAAACATCGGTCAAAATAATGTCCCAAGGATCAATGCTGTAGGCGGCGATATCCCCGCGCTCTCTGCGGTCTTTGAGCTCGGTGCTGTGCTTCATCTGCATCGTGGTCATCCAGTCCACAATCATGGCAAAGCTGGATTCCCTGCCCTTCCACATCTTGGGTATCCCATCCCAAGTGCCGACCGAGACATAATTGTCTTTGTTTATCTTGTGCTTTTTGGCCATCTTGTGAGCGTTGGCAACCGCTTCGGTCTGCTCCATGGCGCCGTAGTAGCTTATGAGGACATCGTAATCCTCATCGTCAAGCTCGTCCTCTAATATGCGAGAAAGAAAGTAATCGTTAGCCTGCGCCTGCTCAACCTTGTCCACAATGTAAAGCGCAAGTCCGGTAAGCGCCGAACGCCCCGCGTGTATCCAGTAAGGGTCGGTGCCTTCGGGGCCGTCGGGGATAAGGTTTTCGACCGTGCCTTCCACCACTTCGGCTCGTCCGTATTCACGAGTGGGAAGGTTGGGATGATATAAAATATTCCAGCAAGGCCAATATATACCTTTCTCGGGATCATCGCGGCCTTCCCAATACATTTTAAAAACCGGTCCCAAAGTCGCACGATAACCGGCAGTCTTTTCAAAAAGCTCGCCTTTGGTATCGTTTATGAACATACACACGGAGTCCGTTTCCAAAATGGTGGGAATGACAACACCGGTGGTCTTGCCCGTGTTAGGCGCGGATACGCAAAGCGCCGAGAAAATCTCGGGGAACTTTAAATACTTGCCTTTCCACTTGCCAAGCACCATTAAAAAGCCGTCCAGAAGCTTCATCGCCTTAATGTCGCGATCGTTAGCCCACCTGCCCGAGCCGAAAAAGTTAGGGCCGAAGTAGAAGGGATTGTCTATGATGCTATGCATTATGCCCAGGAACAGGACTACAAAAGTAAGCGCGGGAATGTAAAAGCCAAGGGGCAAATCCTCGCCGAATATCAGGTCTTTTATCGAATACAAATACATTGCCAAAAGGTGCGCGGGTTGGTGAAGCAGTTTTCTATAAAAAGCCTTTACCTCTTCAAAGCTTTCGGCGGAAAAGCCACCCGTCACCAAAAAGGATAAAGGAAGGAATATAAGCGAGGCGACAAGAGTCCAAAAGCCCGTCCATAAAAGAGCCTTCGTCAGCCATCTTTTGGCTTTGTTATGTTCTCGCCAATGGCGTTCTTCGTAATAATTGCCGACCAATCTATGCTTTCCTTTAACTGCCCTTGCTTAAGAAATAACCTGCCCTTTTATCGGTTTTACACGAACTTTGGGTTTCTTGATTGTGACTCTATTTCTGGTAAAAAGCGAGCGTTTTTCTTTCTGTTCTTCAATTTGCCGCATTTTAAGGGCCAGTTTGTCCTCTTCCTTCTGGCGGCTTACCGAGGCGGCTTCTTCTTTTTCCCTTTTTTGTAAGGCCTTATTGTCGATGTGCTCATTATACTCGTTCATGTTTTGCATCCAAAAGTGAAGCATGTTGACATCTGCCCCTAAAATGTCGCTTTCGTTGATGATGGCGCCGGAAAGATTAACGCCGCTAAGCCGCCCTTTCAGGTCTTTGTCCTTTAGAAAAACGCCTTTTAAATTAATAGAGCGCAGGTCAAGTTTGCGTAAATCAATGATGCCGAGGCTCCTTAGGTCAATCTCGCCCCTTTCGGCGGCCTCTTGCAAAGCGATGATTTTATCCACCGTCTTTTGCAGCTTAACCTCACCTATGACGCCGTCAAAGCCCGTGTCCTCGGAAAAGGTGATGAAGTCTATTTTCGCTCCGGTTAAATCGGCGTTGTCAAGGTTGGTGCCCGAAAGGTTCGCGCCCGTAAAGTCGCAATAAGAAAGGTTAGCTCCCGAAAGATTCGCACCCGAAAGGTCGGCGTCCGTAAAGTCCGAGTGATTAAAGTCGGCAAGCGCCATATCGGTCGCGATGAACTTACTTTCCACAAAGGAACTGTGCGTCATTACCGGCTTTTTGAGCTTGGCGCCCGAGAAGTTTAGCCCGTCAAAAATGCCTTCCTTAAAGGTATCTCCGAGCGCGATTTTAGATATAATGTCGACGACATTCGGATCGTCTTGCCAGCCGCCCGCCTTTAAAACCGGCGCGTTCGCCTGCCTTAACTTATGCAGGTTGAACGAGACCGGCTCGGTATAAGACTTTTTGGCCGGACGGCGGAGTATCCTTTCGGTGGGAGGAAGGTCTTGTGCGTCGTCTTTTATGGCCATGGCGGTTACCCTTTTTAAAGTCTAGTTGTTGATAATCTTGGAGATTATCTCAAGCGTGTGGTTGGAAAGACCCGGCTTTTGCAAAATCTTATCCATCACCGCTTTCATCTGCGCCTGCTGATGAGCTTCAAGCTTGGGATAAATCGTGAAGTTCGTGGCAAGGCGCGCGGCAATCTGGGGATTTATCCCGTCAATCTCAATAATCTTATCGCCGATAAAGCGGTAGCCCGAGCCGTCTGTAGCGTGGAAGTGAGGCAAGTTGCTTGCAAAGCCGCCGATAAGCGAGTAAACGCTGTTGGGATTGAAAAGGTTGAACACGCTGTCTTTGGTGAGCTTTTGCACCTTTTCCAAAACATCGGAGCCCTCTTCCGCGGTGGATTGGACAAGGAGCCATTTGTTAATGACTAACGGATCGTCCTTATGATTCCAGTAAAAGTCGCCCAAAGCGTCCTCGTAACCGTGGATACGATTGCTTGTCAAAACCGCCAAAGCAATGCTCATGTCCGTCATATTCACGGCACCGGCGTAGTGGTCGCGCACCAGAGCATCAGTATCACCATCATGCAGTAAACCGAGGTAAACCATGGCTTGATTGCGGATAGCCCTTTTGGCGCAGGCCTCGCTTGAGATGTCAAACGGGTCGGCGACCTTGTTTTCGTGATACACTTTTAAAAGCTTATCCTTAAAGGTGCGGGCGAAAAGGCCTCTTACATGCTTTATGGCTTGGTGCAAGGCGACAAAATCAACTTTATCCAAGTTGTTGCCGACAAAGCGAGCCGTGGGAAGGCGAAGCGCCAGTGCCGCAAACGCCTTGTCGTCGGTAATGTCAAGGTAGGAACCGAAAGCCTTGATGAAGTTATCATCAATGGGCAGAGAGCCGCCTTTCTTTACTTCGTCATAAACTTTTAAGATATACTTTAAGGCGTAGGCTTGTCCCGCTTCCCAACGGTTGAAAAGGTCGCTGTCGTGCTTCATAAGGAAAGCCAACTCCTCGTCCGTGTAGGCATAATCCAGCTTTATGGGAGAGGTAAAGCCACGGTTGAGCGAAAGCACCGGCTTTTCAAAAATGTCTTTAAAAACAAACTCTTGCGACGGCTTGTTAAGGATAATCGTCTTACTTTCCCCTATCTCCTTGCCCGAACTATCCAGCAGCCCTACTTCAATGGGAATGACAAAGGGTTCTTTTGTCGGCTGGTTAGGCGTGGGATTTGTCCTTTGCGTTAAGGTGAGTGTCAGGGTCTTGGCCTCGGCGTCATAAGTGCTTGTGGCGCTTACGAGCGGCGTGCCTGCCTGCGAATACCAAAGTTTGAATTGAGTCAAGTCTATACCGGAAGAATCCTCCATGCATTTGACGAAATCGTCAATGGTAACCGCTTGACCGTCGTGGCGCGAGAAGTATAGATCCATGGCCTTACGGAAGGCGGGTTTGCCCAGGATTTTCTCTTGCATGCGAATGACTTCCGAGCCTTTTTGGTAAATGGTGACGGTGTAGAAGTTATCAATCTCAAGATAAGAATCCGGACGGACGGGGTGCGCTAAAGGTCCGGCGTCCTCGGGGAATTGGGCGGCACGCAAATAAATGACATTTTGTATGCGCTCCACGGGACGAGAGTTTACATCCGAGGAAAACTCGGAATCGCGGTAAACGGTAAGGCCTTCCTTTAAGCTAAGGTTGAACCAATCGCGAGCGGTCACTCTGTCCCCACTCCAGTTGTGGAAGTATTCGTGAGCGATGACGGATTCAATGTTGTAGTAGTCCATATCGGTTGAGGTTTCAGGATCGGCGAGCAGCACCTTTTCATTAAAGATGTTAAGGCTCTTGTTTTCCATAGCGCCGACATTGAAGTCGTGGACGGCTACGACATTGAACAAATCCAAGTCATACTCGCGCCCGAAAGCCTCTTCGTCCCACTTAAAGGCTCTTTTCAAAGACGCCATGGCGTGGTAAAGGCGCTTTTCCTTACCCTTTGCGGCGTAAATGCGCAAAGTGACATCTTTGCCCGACATGGTTTTAAAGTGGTCCTCAATAAAGCCGTAATCCGCAGCGACCAAGGCAAATAAATAGCAAGGCTTGGCAAAGGGGTCTTCCCAAACCACATAGTCGTCGGTTTCCTCTATCAAGTTGCCGTTGGAAAGGCGGACAGGGTATTTTTTCTTGTCGGCCCTTATGGTGACTTTGAACTTTGCCATAACATCGGGGTGGTCAAGATAATAGGTGATGCGCCTAAATCCTTCGGGTTCGCACTGGGTGCAGTAAATCCCTCCGGACATGTAAAGCCCCATAAGGCGCGTGTTATCCTTGGGATCGTTGGTTACGACAATCTCAAGCGTAAAGGGCTTTTGCGGAGGATTGGGAAGGGTTAAGCCTTCATCGCTTACCTGATAGTCCTTTGCGGGTAAATCCTTGCCGTCAAGCTTGATGGACACGAGCTTAATATCCTCGCCGTTCAGGAAAAGAGGCGGGACAGAGGTCTCTTTTTCTTTTTCTTTGGCTTTGGTTTTTTCTTTGGCTTTGGTATCGTAGGCGGGGACTACATGCAGCACCGAGGCAACCTTTGTTCCCTTTTCCTTCAGCGTAAAATCAAGGCTGACCTTGTCAATGAGGTAGTCCGGTTTTTTGTAATCTTTAAGGTATTTAATTTGTGAGTTTTTCTCCATTTTGCACCTTTTTCACTTTTGTTGTTTTTGTTTGTAAAGTCCATGTGCGCGCGAAAAGCCCGCCCTCTTTCATTCTGATTTTAAAAGCGAGTTTGTCTTGGCATTAAACTTTACCGTTTGTTTAAATGGTTCACCGAAGTCAACATCGGGATTAGTGCCCTCAACATTAAGGTGAAGGCTGGTATTTTTGGTTAGAGAAGCGTCAACCGTGCCGGCGATTTTGGTATACTTTAAGTCCGAAAATACTTTGGCGAAGTCCGAGGACTTGTCGTTTACTTTGGCTTTGGACTTGATAGAACCTTCGCCGACAGAGGTAATGTCGCCCAAAGTTACGGATACATCGTTCGGCCTCAGCGTCATGGGAAGCCTTGCATCAAATGTGCCGCTCATCTTGGCGGGAATGTTAAAGACGGAATCCAATTTTTCAAGTTTTGCGCCCTTTACCAGCAACATATAAGGCGAAGAACTTAAAGCATACGGAATTGAAAGGGTCTCAAGAGTATCGACTTTGCCACCCGCCAGCTCTGCCGAAAAATCCGATATGGTAAGCCCCGACGAGGACACGGCAACCTTTAACTCAACATCTTTAAACGGCAAAAGAATATCCAGCTTGTCCGCCTTTATCGCTTGCGGCTTGCCGGTGGTAATCGGGTTGAAATTGCTGACAACAAAGGTCGAATTCAGACCCGAGACCTTCGCATAACCTTTGCTCGCCGAAAAGTCCTTGAAAGTAAGCTTGGCCGGACCCGATAAGGACACGCCCGTCCAGGTAAGGCTGCCTTCTGCCGAAAACTTACCCTTAACATCGGTAAGGTAATCGCCGACAAACGGGAATACCTGCTTCGGCTTCAAGGTATCAGAGAAGGTCATTTCCGGAATTATAAAGTTTGCGACCGCCCTGCTCTTGGCGTAATCGTAGATACCCGAGAAGATTTGCGATGTGCCGAACTCCTTTTGTCGGGATATGAGCTTGAATTGGTGATAGTTCCCTTGGGGGCGGGTTTCAAGCGCGATTGAAGATGGTGCAATGATGGAATCGCCCGACTTCGTCCTAAACAGCTCGGACTGCAGCTTAACGGAAATGGAATTGGTTGAGGATAAGGTAATCGAGGCCTTTGAATCCTTTAACAAATAGGAAGAATCCGAGAAGTTAAAGTCGTCTATGGTAATGTCCGCCTCAAAGCCGCCGTCAAGGTTCACCGAGCCCTCGGCAAAAACGCGGGCGGCTTCAAGCAAAAAGACATTAGATGATTTTGCCTCGGCGACCGAGCCCGTTAAAGCCGGACGCGCCAGTTCTACATTAAAAAGCAAATCTTTAGAGGAAATGACGAACAGCGGAGAGGCAATCTTTGCCAGCTCTAAGTCAACTTTTTCCATAGCCTCAAATCCCGTGTTCATTACGGGGAAGGACAGCTTGTCCATGGATAAGGTGGCG
>CACZRW010000124.1 GCA_902783675.1 uncultured Pseudomonadota bacterium
AAAATGACCCCTCTTATGAAAAGTTTTTTAATCAAGAAGCTGACTCTCACCTTGATACTGGGGCTTATTTTCGGCGGTTTTTTGTTTTTCGTAAACTATGAATCCAAAGTTCCCTCGCTTGATGACGCCGTAACGACGGACTCGACCGAACTGGTGCGGCAAGTAAAGATAGTAGCCTTTGGCGACAGCCTGACTTCGGGGCACAGGCTTCCTGCCGCTAACTCCTTCCCCGCCGAGCTGGAAAAGCTGCTGCGCGCCAAGGGCTATAATGTCGTGGTCAAGAACTACGGCGAAAGCGGCGATACTACTACGAACGGTCTGCGCCGCCTGCCAAGTGTAATAGAGGAAGCCCCCGACATCGTCATTGTTGAGTTCGGCGCCAACGATGCTTTAAAAGAGCATTCCATGGAGATTGCGCGAAGGAATCTTTTGGACATTGTCCGCGCGCTTAAAGATGTGGGAATAAAGGTCCTGCTGGCGGGATTAGAGCCGCCGGAGCACCTTGCTTCCTATAATTCGGACAAGGACTTTTTTAAAAAGATTGCCACCGCCGAGGGCGTCTTATTCTATCCCAACTTTATGAAAGGTGTGTTTGATGTGAAGAATAATGCCGACTTAGTCCTGCGCGACCGCATTCACCCTTCGGCAAAAGGCACTGCCATAATGGCAGAAAACATATCTCCATACATTATCCTGCTGTTGCAAAGCTATCTGGTGCCGCCCGCGCGCTAGTTTTCATCAGCAGGGACAGAGGCGCCCGCGCCCGCTTCACCTGCTTCACCTTCGCCGACATGTCCCGCAGGCTTCCAGAACTTGGTATCTATCAAGGTGTTATAGGAAATAGTGGCAGTGCGATTGTTCCCGCCTTGCTCTACCAGCCGCACATGCAAAGGAATATCGCCAAAGTCCAAAATCCGCTCAACCTTCCAGACCGAATCAATGCCGTTAGTCTTAACATACAGATCGCCGGCTTTAACGCCCAGTTTTGCTCTATCAAACATATTGCTCTCCCCCGTAATCACTTAAAGACTATTCCCTTATAGCACATTTTGAAGGCTTGTAAACCAATACCAATTATGTCTACACGGAAACTATTGCTTTTTTTCTAAAAGACACCCATATTAGTTCTTAATATTACTAAAGGAGAACATAATGACAGAAAAAGAAGACATAGAGCAAATTGCCAGGCTTTCGGCAAAAACCAAAGTGGACCAAGGCCTGCGCAAGTATATGAGCCAAGTCTATAACTATATGACCACCGGCCTGTTAATGACCGCGTTTGTAGGCTTTTTGATAGCGAACACCTCTTTGCAAGACTGGTTCTTTGATCAGGTTGCCGTTGACGGCGGTTACGCCAGAACCCTTTCCCCTTTGGGCTTTATAGCGATTCTGTCCCCGCTGATTTTAGTGTTTATCATCAATCCGATGCTGGCAAGGGGTAGGGTAAAGGCGGCTTTTGGCATGTTCATGCTGTTTTCGGCGCTGTTCGGCGTATCGCTGGCGAGCATTCTGCTCACCTATACGGGCATAAGCATCACCCGCATTTTCCTTGTGACGGCGGGAATGTTCGCGGCCATGAGCCTTTACGGCAGCACCACGCACAGGGATTTAACCTCGCTCGGCTCATTTTTGTTAATGGGCTTGATAGGCGTAATTTTGGCGGTAGTCGTGAACTTTTTCCTGCGCTCGCCCGTGCTTTACTACGCCTATACAATTATCGGCGTGTTTATTTTTATAGGGCTTGCCGCCTATGATACACAAAGAATAAAAAGGGCTTACGCCGCGACCGACGGTGCCGGCATTATGCATTCAAAGGCCGTTTTGGGTGCGCTTGCCTTATATCTTGATTTCATCAACTTATTCTTTATGCTCATCAGCCTTTTCGGCGACCGCCGCTAGGGAAATAAGGTTAAGGTTTAAGGTTTAGTTTATAAGCTTATAAGGTGATAAGTTTAAATTTTGAAGGGAAAAGAAAAAAAGAAGGGTGTGCGAATAATGCTCCCCTTCTTCTTTTTCAACTTATAAACCAACC
>CACZRW010000125.1 GCA_902783675.1 uncultured Pseudomonadota bacterium
CGGGGACGAGTTTCTTTGATGCTTCTTGGAAGTAGCGATCGGACGAGCCGGACTTCATGGCATCAATTGAGCCCATACCGCGGTAAGTCTTGTATGTTCTGCCTTGGTATAAAAGTTTCTCTCCCGGGCTTTCGTCCGTGCCGGCAAGGATAGAGCCGAGCATCACGGTGTTGCCGCCTACTGCCAGAGCTTTTACAATGTCGCCCGAGAACTTTATGCCGCCGTCAGCGATGAGGCATTTGCCTTTTTTTCTTGTGGCTTTGGCGGCGGTCATAATGGCGGTGATTTGCGGAATACCTACGCCGGCTACGATTCTGGTTGTGCAGATTGAGCCGGGGCCGATACCGACTTTTACGGTGTCCGCTCCCGCTTTGATAAGAGCTTCCGCCCCTTCTTCAGTGGCTATGTTACCCGCTACAAGCTGGCAATCGGGAAAGTCGGATTTAATGCTGGTAACGGTCTTTAGAATGTTTACCGAGTGACCGTGAGCCGAGTCGACTACGATGAAGTCCGCACCCGCTTCCAATAAGGCGGCGGCGCGTTCCTCGCCGGCGGCACCTATACCAACGGCGGCACCGACGACTAACCTTCCCGAGGAGTCTTTACAAGAGTCGGGGTACTTCTTCACCATGTTTATATCCTTTATGGTGATAAGGCCTTTTAAGTGGTGGTCTTTGTCCACGACAAGCAACTTTTCAATGCGGTTTTTGTGGAGCAAGGCCTTTGCCTCTTCCATATTAAAATTTTCTTCCACGGTGACGAGGTTGTCCTTTGTCATTATTTCATGAATCAAAGTGGAATCGGCGTTACTTACAAAGCGGATATCGCGGTTGGTTACAATGCCGACCAGCTCATCGTTATTCACGACGGGAAGCCCGGAGATATGGTATTCGCTCATCAGTTTGATTGCTTTGGCGACCGTATCATTAGGGTTTACCGTTACAGGGTCGCTTATCATTCCGTTTTCGGATTTTTTTACTTTGGTTACTTCGTGAGCTTGTGCCTTTATGCTCATATTTTTATGAATAACGCCTACGCCGCCGCATCTTGCCATGGCAATTGCCATTGCGGATTCCGTTACCGTGTCCATTGCCGAGGCGATGAAAGGCACATTTATTTTTATGGCGGGCGTGATATAGGAGCTTATATCTACCATATCAGGTGTAACTTCAGAGAACGCCGGCACTAAAAGTAAATCATCAAAAGTTAGCGCCTGTCCTATTATTTCTGCCATTTTTATAATACTCCTTTGTCTTTTAGGGTTGATATTTCCTTTTGAGATTTTCCCAAAAGGTCACTTAAAATCTGTTCGTTATCCTGTCCGATTGTCGGGGCCTTAGGAAAGGCTTCGGGCTCGGGAAGGGTGCTTGATTTTATGGGATTGCCGGCGAGCTTTATTCCGCTGTCAGCCATAGGGACAAACATATTGCGGGCAATAAGCTGCGTATCGCTCATTACATCCTTGATATCGGATATAAGCGAGCAGGGGACGCCTGCCTTTGTTATGATGTCCAGCCAGTGGGCGGCGGTGTTCGTTATAAACAAGTCCGATAAAAGTTTGATAAGCTCGTCTTTGTGTTTCTTTCGGCCTTCAATTTCGGCGAAGCGAGGGTCGGGGGTGAGCCCTAAAGCCGCTTCCATCTTCTGCCACAAGGAGTCGTTGGCTATGCCGATGACGAAGTGCTTGTCGCTGGCTTTGAAGGCTTGGAAAGGGATGAGCGAAGGGTGTGCACTGCCGAGCGGAGCAGGAATCTCGCCATCTGCTTGGTAGCGGACAAGGGCGTTTTCCAGCATTGATACTTGGCAATCAAGCATGGCAATGTCCACCTTTTGCCCTATGCCTTCCTTTTGCCTTTGGTAAAGCGCGGATACAATGCCAAGCGCGGTGAATACGCCCGCTGTCATATCTCCGTAAGATGCGCCGATGCGGGTGGGGGCGCAATTCGGGGTGCCCGTCATGCTCATAATGCCGCCGCGAGCCTGCGCCAAAATGTCGTAGGCGGGAAGGGCAGAGTCCGGTCCGGTGTGCCCAAAGCCCGAAGTGGCAGCGTAAATGATTTTGGGATTAAGAGCCTTTAACTCGTCATAGCCGAGCCCCAGCCTTTCCATAGTGCCGGGGCGAAAGTTTTCGGTAATGACATCAACTTTTCCTTTGGCGACAAGGTTCTTTACTATCTGTTTGCCTTCGTCGGTTTTGAGGTTTAGTGATATGCTTTTCTTGCCGCGGTTAAAGCTGGCGAAGTATAGGCTTTCTCCGCCATGGACAGGAGGAAAAGCGCGAGCATCATCACCGCCTTTGGGATTTTCAACCTTGATTACGGTAGCGCCAAGGTCATAAAGAAGCATGGTGGCGTAAGGGCCGGCAAGGACTCTGGTTAAGTCAAGTATTACTACGCCTTCCAAAGGTTTTGCCATGTCTGCCTATGCTCCTTTTGCCTTTTTAAGTTGTTTGGTTTTGTAAAGGGATACCACTACGCCGCCGGAAATCAAGCCCAGTGTTACGCTAAGCGACAAAAGCGAAGGGATATGCACGCCCATTAAAGTAAGGAAAATCTTTGAGCCGATAAAGATTAAAATCAACGATAAAGCGTCCTTTAAATACTTGAATCTGTGAACGGCGGCCGCAAGCAGGAAGTAAAGCGAACGGAGGCCCAAGACGGCAAAAATGTTGCTGGTAAAGACGATGAAAGCTTCTTGCGTTATGACGAAAATGGCGGGAATGCTGTCAACGGCAAAGATGACATCGCTTACTTCAATCACAACAAGAGTGAGAAACAAAGGAGTGGCAAACCAGACAAGGCGTTTTGAGCCTTTGCGAGAGGGGCGCTTTACAAAGAACTTTTGCCCGTCAAATTCGTCCGTGACCTTTAAATGCGAGCGAATGAATCTTATTAAAGGGCTGTCATGTTTTATGCTTTCGTCTTGCTCGTCGTGGCGGCCCAGAAGCATCTTTATGCCGCTGAAAAGCAGGAATGCACCGAATATATAAAGTATCCACGCAAACTCTTTTACCAGTTCGGCGCCGATGATAATCATTATGCCCCTTAGGATAATTGCGCCCAAAATGCCAAAGAATAAGACACGGTGCTGGAACTTTGCCGGTATGGCAAAATAAGTGAAAATAAGGCTTATGACGAAGATGTTATCTATGGATAAGCTGAACTCAATTAAATAGCCGGTGAAATAATCAAGTCCGTTTTCCGTGCCCATGGAATACCACACCCATAGTCCGAAAAGGCAAGCGATAAGGACATAGGCCGAACACATTTTCATGCTTTCCGTCGCTTTTATTTCGTGGGTTTTGCGGTTGAATACGCCCAGGTCCAGCACTAAAATGGTGACGACAATGCCGATGAAAAGTGTCCATACCCACAGAGGTTGCGCCATAAACTGGTGGCTGAACAATGAGATTAGACTATCCATAACAAGCTTTTCCTTTTATCTTTTAAGCTATTTTAAAAAGTTGAGCTACCATATTAGAAAATAGTCTTTTTAACAAGTGATTAAATAAAATAAAAACGGGGCGCTACGGCCCCGCTTTGTTGTGTTGTCTTTAAAGAGTTAGCTACTCCGCAATATCAATAACAACACGGCGGTTTTGCGGTTCAAGAACGCCAAGCGCCGTGGGGATAAGCGGATCAGCCATACCTACACCCCTGGTGGTGATTTGCTCTGCGGGAAGCCCCATCTTTACCAAAGCTCTCTTTGCGGACTCAGCACGTTGCTTTGACAAAGTCATGTTGAAAGCGGCAGGTCCGGTTAAGTCGGTGTGTCCGGTGAGCTTCAATTTTACATCTTTACCGGCCTTATATTCCTCGGCGACCTTATTTAAAGTTTGCTCGGCCTCGGGAGTGATAACTGCCGAGTTAAGGGCAAAGAAAACCATGTATGAAGATGAGTCGGCGGCGACATCATAGGTTGCGGGCGCGGCCGCGGCAGCTACTTTCTTCGGTGCGCCAAAGCTATACTTTAAGCCCAAAAGGATTTCATGAGCATACATATCATAGTCGGCTTTCAGTGCGGTCTTTTGATCCCACGATGCAAAGAAACGATAGGAAAGCGATGCGCTTAAGGCCTTTGTGATGTTGTAAGAAACGCCCGCGGTCCCAAGTGCGGCAAAGCGGGTTGAAGATTCTTTCTCGTCAAGGGTTTTATCCTTCATTTTGTTGTAGGCAATACCTGCACCAACGCCGATGAAGGGGGTGAAGTCGGTGTTATTTACGAAGTCATATAAGACATTGGCAGTTAAGGCGTAAGATGAGACATCTCCGTCAACATTAATGTTGCCTATGTGTTTAACATCGTATTTGCGATAGCCGAAGTCCAATTCGGCCCTGATGTTATTCTTAAAAGCGTAACCGGCAACAAAATCACCTACAAAGCCGTCTTTTAATTTAAAGGGTATTTTATTGCTATCTTGTTTTATTTTGGAAAAGTCGGGCATTGAAAGGCCGCCGTCAACGCCGATATAAAATCCTTCGGCTTGGGCTGAACTGAAGCAAAAGGCAACGGCGGAAGTGGCAAGAAGCACGGTTTTTAAAGCTTTCATAGTAAAATCTCCTGTTAAAGTCGTTTGGGTTGGAACTAAAATTGTGCCTTATTTTAGAATGCGGTCGGGGAAATGTATAGCTTTTTTTTACCTTTTGTGACAAACTTATAGTTCTATAGACTAAAGAATAAAAGGACCAAAAAAGTGAAAGTGAATCTGATAGGACTTTCCAAAGACGAATTGTTTGCGGTGGTGGACGAAATGGGCGAAAAGCCTTTTCGGGCAAAGCAACTGTGGCAATGGATTTATAATAAAGGCGAAACGGATTTTGCTAAAATGACTTCGCTGGCGAAGGATTTTCGGGAAAGGCTCGCCGCAAAGTATGAGATCTCGCGTCCCAAGGTTATCAGAGAATTGACTTCGGACGACAGGACAAGAAAGTGGTTGATGGGTTTTGCGGACGGCGGAGCGGTGGAAAGCGTCTATATCCCCGAGGAGGACAGGGGTGCGGTGTGCATATCCACACAAATCGGGTGTGCGATGAAATGCGCTTTTTGTAACACCGGCTCGCAAGGGTTTACTCGCAATCTTTCCGCAGGTGAGATTGTCGGGCAGTTTATGCTTGCAAGGGACAGTTACGGTGAATGGCCTACGCCTGCCGACGAAACACGCTATCTTTCCAATATCGTGGTCATGGGTATGGGTGAGCCGCTTAATAACTTTGATAATACGGTAAAGGCGCTGAAAATTCTTATGGACGATGAAGGTATTTGCATTTCAAGGCGGCGCATTACCGTTTCGACTTCGGGTATCGTGCCGATGATCCCCAAGGTGGCTACCGATATGCGAGTGCGGCTGGCGGTAAGTCTGCATGCACCTAATGATGAAATCAGGAACAAAATTATGCCTATCAATAAAAAATATCCGGTGGCGGAGCTTATGGCGGCATGTCGCGAATATCGCAAAATCGCTAATGAGCCGCGGCAAAGGATTACTTTTGAATACATCATGATTGACGAGCTTAACGACAGCGAGGAATGCGCCCATGAGCTTATTCGTTTGGTCAAGGGTGTAGGAGCAAAGTTTAATCTGATACCCTTTAACGA
>CACZRW010000126.1 GCA_902783675.1 uncultured Pseudomonadota bacterium
ACACACAAGTTACTTTGTAAATATCGTCGTTAAAGTCAATGCCGAGCTTTCCGCCTTTTATCATGGGCGTGATAAAGTTAAGATAGTTTTTGGAAAGGAGCATAGAGGCATCGGGCGCAAGCTCGCCTGCCAAATCCGCCTTTCCCAGCACTTTGACTCCATGTATTAAAGCAGTATCTCCCGCCTTTGTCCCTTGGACATTACCACCGCTTGCCGCCGCCATATCCACAATAACTGCGCCCGCTTTCATGGCTTCAATATCAGAATCACTTATAAGCACGGGGGCTTTTTTCCCCGCCACTATCGCCGAGGTTATAACAATGTCGGAAAGTGTAAGCTGCTTCGCCACATCTTCCGAAGGTGTAAACTTTGCACCCAAGGACTCAACCTGTTCTTTAGTTTCGGGGCGAATGTCCGAAGCAAACACAATCGCGCCCATGCGTTTTGCCGTGGCAATGGCTTGCAGTCCCGCTACGCCGACACCTAGCACCAGCACTTTAGCCGCAGGTATAGTCCCCGCCGCCGTCATCATCATCGGCACCACTTTGTTATATTCATAAAAAGCATCAACCACCGCCCGATATCCGGCGATATTGCTTTGCGATGATAGAATATCCATGCTTTGCGCGCGAGATATTCTGGGCATTTTTTCCAAAGCAAAGGTCATAATCCGGCGTTCCTTTAAGATGGCAAGAGCATCTGTATCGGCATCTGCCAAGTTGGTAATCAGTATTGCTTGCGGTGCGAACTTACTTATTTCTTTTTTAGATGGCGCTCGCACTTTTATAATAATATCGGCAGTTTTAACGGCACTTTCCGGGTCTTTGGCAATTTTTGCTCCGGCGGATTGATATTCCTCGTCAGTAAATCCCGCCGCTTCGCCCGCGCCTTTTTGCACCACGACCTCAAGCCCGAGCTCAATATATTTTTTAGCCGCCGCCGGTATCATCGCCACACGACTGTCGCTTTCTTCTTTTATAACGGTAAGTTGCATGTTTTTTCCTTATGTTTAAATCTACAGCCCTAACCTTTTAAAACCTTATGCTCCATAAGGCAAGGCATGAAAAGGTATACTTGCACTTTACCCCTTGCGGTATTATATAAAAGGCATGGAAAAAGATAAGAAAAATAGCCTTAGCAAGCTTGCCGACACAAAGTATAAATACGGCTTCACCTCGGACATAGATTCCGAGGATTTTCCCATAGGCTTAAACGAAGACATAATCCGCCTTATTTCCAAAAAGAAAGCCGAGCCGAACTGGCTTTTGGATTTTCGCCTTAAAGCCTTTCGCTATTGGCAAAAGATGAAAGAGCCGACTTGGGCAAAGATACATTACCCCAAGATAGATTACCAAAGCATTTACTACTACGCCTCGCCGAAGCTTAAAAACAAGAATGCGCCGAAGTCGCTGGACGAGGTTGATCCCAAACTGCTCGCAGTTTACGACAAGCTCGGCGTTCCGCTGAAGGAAAGGGAGGCGCTGGCAGGCGTGGTTGCCGTTGATGCCGTGATGGACAGCGTCTCCATAACGACCACTTATAAAGCGAAACTTGAGGCAGAGGGCATTATCTTTTCTTCATTTTCCGAGGCGGTAAAAAATCACCCCGACTTGGTAAAAAAGTATCTCGGCTCGGTCGTGCCTTACACCGATAACTTTTTTGCCGCGCTTAATTCGGCGGTATTTTCGGACGGCTCGTTCGTGTTCATACCGAAAGGCGAGCGCTGTCCGATAGAACTTTCCACCTACTTTCGCATAAACGCCGCCAAGACAGGGCAGTTTGAAAGGACTTTAATCGTGGCGGACGAGGGCGCTTATGTCTCTTATCTGGAAGGTTGCACCGCTCCGCAAAGGGACGAAAACCAACTTCACGCCGCCGTTGTGGAAATTGTCGTTTTAAAAGACGCCGAGGTCAAATATTCCACTGTTCAAAACTGGTTCCCGGGGGACGAACAGGGAAAGGGCGGTATCTATAACTTTGTTACGAAAAGGGGCCTTTGCGCAGGTGCAAATGCAAAATTAAGCTGGACACAGGTAGAAACAGGTTCGGCAATAACTTGGAAATACCCTTCCTGCATATTAAAAGGCGATGGCTCGGTGGGCGAGTTTAACTCGGTTGCCTTAACCAGCCATTACCAACAGGCGGACACGGGAACCAAGATGATACATCTCGGCAAAAACACTCATTCCACCATCATCGCCAAATCTATAGCCGCGGGCAATTCATCAAGCACCTATCGTGGGCTGGTAAAAATGGCAAAGACCGCTGCCGCGGGCAACAACTTTTCCCGCTGCGATAACTTAATCATAGGAAGCAAGTCCAAGACCTACACCATTCCCGTAATGGAAAGTGCGAACTCTTCGGCGAAAATCGGGCACGAGGCCACGACTTCGAAAATATCGGACGAACAGCTGTTTTTCTGCCGCCAAAGGGGCTTGTCGGAAGAAGAAGCAATATCTTTAATAGTTAATGGCTTTTGCAAAGAAGTTATGCAAAAATTGCCCATGGAGTTCGCTATGGAAGCCACCAAGTTGATTCAAGTAAGCCTTGAAGGTGTAAGCATAGGATAGCCAAAGGATAAAATAAAAAGGATAAGGACAAAGGGAAAATGAGCTTTTTTGAAATAAAGGATTTAGTGGCGGGAACCGAGGATAAAACCATTTTGGACGGTTTTAATCTTTCCATAAACAAAGGCGAAGTCCACGCCATAATGGGACCTAACGGCACCGGCAAAAGCACCCTTGCCAACATTATTTGCGGCAATCCCAAATACAAAATTACCAAAGGCAAAATCATATTTAAGGACAAGGATATAAGCACTCTTTCCGTGGACGAACGCGCTCATCTCGGCCTTTTCCTCGGCTTTCAAAATCCCGTGGAGATTGAAGGCATATCCGTTATCACCTTTTTGAAATACGCCGTAAATGCCAAGCGTAAGTCGGAAGGCAAGGACAAAATCGCCGCGCCCGACTTTTTAAAGATGATAAAAGTGCGCGCCGCTGCTCTGGGGATATCCGACGAAATGCTGAAACGCCCTCTAAATGTCGGCTTTTCCGGTGGGGAAAAGAAGCGCATAGAGACCCTGCAAATGGCAGTGCTTGAGCCGGACTTTTGTATCTTGGACGAAATGGACTCCGGCCTTGATATTGATGCATTAAAAGTCGTGTCAGACGGCGTAAATGTGCTTGCGAAGGACAAGTCGCGCGCCTTTCTTCTTATCACCCACTACGACCGCCTTTTAACGCTGATAAAGCCGGACTTCGTGCACATTATGAACGGCGGTAAAATCGTAAAGACCGGTGACGCGAACCTGGCTAAGGAATTGGAAGCGAAGGGCTATCAGGGAATTATAAATGGCTGAAGAAATCCGCATAGATAGGGGGCTAACCAAAACCATTACCGAATTTGCCCCTCGCAACTACCACATAAAGGTGGAAGAGGGCGCCACGCTTTACCA
>CACZRW010000127.1 GCA_902783675.1 uncultured Pseudomonadota bacterium
CAGATACTCCCGCCCCGAAATGAGCTCTGTTTGGTCCGAAGAAAACTTCTTTGACTTATGCTTCAAGATTGAGGCCTACGCGACCGAGGCGATGGCGCAAAAGGGACAGATACCCGAACAGGCCGCAAAGGCCGTTTGGGCAAACGGCAAGTTCACCGTCGCCCGCATCCGTGAGATAGAACAAACGACAAGGCACGAGTTTATCGCCTTTTTAACCGCTTTAGGCGAAAGTTTGGGCGAGAACGCAAAGTATGTCCACAAAGGCCTCACCTCAACCGATGTGCTGGACACCGCCTTTTCGGCGCAACTAAAGTCCGCCGGAGATATTCTTTGCCAAGACCTTTCCCTTCTTATGGGGACTCTGCGCACCAAAGCGATAAAGTATAAAGACACCCTGTGCATGGGCAGGACCCACGGCATGCACGCCGAACCCACCACCTTCGGGCTTAAACTCTTGGGCTTTTACGAGGAGTTTCGCCGCAATTTGGAAAGGTTAAAGCGTGCCTGCGAGGAAGCCTCGATTTGCGCCATATCCGGCGCGGTCGGCAACTTTGCCAATGTTGACACTTTCGTAGAGGAATATGTGGCAGAAAAGCTTGGACTTACGCCCGAGCCCGTTTCCACTCAAGTCATTCCCAGGGACCGCTTCGCCATGTATTTTGCCACGCTGGCGGTAATCGCAAGCTCCATAGAGCGTCTGGCAATAGAAATACGCCACCTGCAAAGGACCGAAGTCGCCGAGGCGAACGAAATGTTCCACAAAGGGCAAAAGGGCTCATCGGCAATGCCGCACAAAAGCAACCCTGTCTTAAGCGAGAACCTTTGCGGTTTGGCAAGGATAATCCGCTCTTATGCCACCCCCGCGCTGGAAGATGTCGCCCTGTGGCACGAGCGCGACATATCGCATTCCTCGGTCGAGCGCATTATCTCCCCCGACTCGACGATTGCTCTGGACTTCGCCCTTAACCGCCTTAACGAGGTTGTGGACAATTTAGAAGTCCACGAGGACAAGATGCTTGCCAACATAGATTTGCAAAAGGGGCTTATCTATTCCCAGCGCGTTCTGCTTGCCTTGGTGGATAAAGGCTTATCGCGCGAGGAAGCATATAAGCATGTCCAATCCGCCGCCATGAAAGTATGGCACGGTGAAAAAGAAAGCTTCCGCGCCGCTCTTGAAGAAGATGATAAAGTGCCTTCTCTCCTTACATCAAGCGAGATAACCGCTTTGCTCGACTCGTCTTATTACACAAGGAACATAGATAAGGTATTCAAAAGAGTGCTTGGCTAGCACAACTCTTTTTATCGACAAATCCTTTTTTATCAGTAACTTCATCCTTGCTGTTGCAAAAAAGACACAGTGCGACCAAAAAATAACAATTTATAGCAAAAAGGCTTTGACGCCCTATACTTTTGGTTATACACGAAAATCATGGTTTCTCCCGAAAAGGGATACTCATTAACAATTGTTTTTAAGGATTCATGATAATGAAAAAAGTTCTTTATGGTTCTACGGCTTTGCTTGCTGCCGGTATGTTTACTGCCGCTGCCGAGGCCGCTACTCCTTTGAAGCTCACCGTTGGTGGCTACTTGAATGCATTCATGGGCTACACCAACCTTTCCGAAAAGGATTTGGATGGTGATAAAGTTAACAAGTTTGCTCTTGGCACTGACGGCGAAATTGCTTTCACCGCTGAGACAAAGCTTGATAACGGTATTAAAGTCGGTGCTGTTGCTGAAATCGTTGTCGGCAGCTTCGCTAAAAGGCAAGGCTGGTTGGATGATGTTTATGCTTACGCCGAAAGCAAGTATGGTAAAGTTGAATTAGGTGCCACCGACAATGCTGCCAAAAAGCTCCACAACGGCGCTCCTGAAGTTGGTCCTCTTGACAATGACAAGATTGTAAGCTGGCTTGGTCTTGCAGGAAGTGGTTATTTTGGCGGTGTTGCTATAGCTCTTGGTTCTACCACCATTGACCTTGACGGCAATGCAAGGAAGATTTCTTACTTCTCTCCGAAGTTCTATGGCTTCCAAGTAGGTGCTTCTTACATCCCCGGTACCAGAATAGTACGCGCTTTTGATGCCTCCAGAAATGGCGCATTGACCCCCAGCACTGTTTTGAGGGATGACGCAGATTTTACCAACGCCTATGTTGTCAGCGCTGATTATGAAGGGAAGCTGGGCGGTGTGACCGCTGGTGCTGATGTTGCTTATGGCAACTTCAAGCCTGCTGGACACGCAAAGAGCGCTGAACAATACAGCTTTGGTGCTGATGTTGCTTTTTCCGGTTTCACAATCGGTGCCGGTTATACCTTCTTTGACGAAAACAGGCATGGGGTCAAGAATACCAAAGCTTTTGAATTTGGTGCTGCTTACGAAAACGGACCTTATGCTGTAAGCGCTAACTACTTCCTTTCCAAAAATGGTAAGGAAGATGGCGAAAAGGGTGGTAAACTCCAGAAGTATGAGGTTTCCGGTAAGTATAAACTCGGTGCAGGCGTTGACGCTTTCGCAACCTTTGCTTACTTAGATCTGAACAAAGAAGCCCGCCCCGAAGATACAAATGTGGACAAGGTTTGGACTGTTATAACCGGTCTTGCTCTTAACTTCTAATTTTTGGAAGTTTAGAAAAGCTAAAGAATCCCTCGGCTTATCGGTCGGGGGATTTCTTTTGTTGCAAAAATGCCACAGTGCGACCAAAAAATAACAATTTATAGCAAAAAGGCTTTGACGCCCCATACTTTTGGTTATATACGGAAGTTGTGTTTATGCCCCGAAAGGGGTGTGTATTAACTATTTTTTATAAGGATTTTCTATAATGAAAAAAGTTCTTTATGGTACTACAGCTCTTCTTGCCGCCGGTATGTTTGCATCCGCTGCTGAAGCTGCTACTCCTTTGAAGCTCACTGTTGGTGGCTACTTGAATGCATTCATGGGCTACACCAACCTTTCCGAAAAGGATGCCCTTGTTTCCGTAAACAAGTTTGCTCTTGGCACTGACGGCGAAATTGCTTTCACCGCTGAAACAAAACTTGACAACGGTATCAAAGTTGGTGCTGTTGCTGAAGTTGTTGTCGGCACATTCACTGACGAACAATCTTGGTTGGACGATGTTTATGCTTACGCCGAAAGCAAGTATGGTAAAGTTGAATTGGGTGCTACCGACAACGTTGCCAAGAAGCTTCACAACGGCGCTCCCAGCGCAAGCGTTCTTGACACTGCCAAAATCGTAAACTGGCTTGGTTTGGAAGAAGTTTCCGTAGACCTTGGTTCTACCACCATTGACCTTGACGGCAATGCAAGAAAGGTTTCTTACTTCTCGCCGAAGTTCTATGGCTTCCAAGTAGGTGCTTCTTACATCCCCGGTGCTGACGCGGTAGACGCTTTTGAAATTGCCAGAAATGGCGCAAGGGAGCCCAGCACTGTTGTTAGAGGCTTCGCAGACTTCACCAATGCTTATGTTGTCAGCGCTGCTTACGAAGGAAAGTTCAGCGGTGTAACCGTTGGTGCTGATGTTGCTTATGGTAACTTTAAGCCTGAAGGAGCGAAGAGAGCTGAACAATACAGCTTTGGTGCTGATGTTGGTTTCTCCGGTTTCACAATCGGTGCCGGTTATACCTTCGCCGACGCGAACGCTCATGGTGTCAAGAACGACAGAGCTCTTGAACTTGGTGTTGGCTATGAAAACGGACCTTATGCTGTAAGCGCTAACTACTTCGTTTCCAAAGATGGTAAGGAAGACGGCGTCAAGCAAGGTAAGTTCCAGAAGTATGAAGTAGCCGGTAAGTATAAACTCGGTGCAGGCGTTGACGCTTTCGCAACCTTTGCTTACTTGGATATGGACAAAGAAGCTAGAGTTAATGACGTAGACAAGGTTTGGACTATCGTAACCGGTCTTGCTCTTAGCTTCTAATTCTTAGAAGTTTAGAAAAAGCTAAAGAATCCCTCGGCTTATCGGTCGGGGGATTTTTTTTGTTGATAAGTTTAAAATCTAAAAAAGTCGTCATCCTCGAGGGAGCCGCTAAGCTCAACTCGGGGATCCATTTACGGCTGTCGCCGTGGTTGCTTACGCAACTGGATTCCCGCGCTGCGCGCGATAATGACGGGGAAATAATTAGTAATTAGGAATGATTGCGTTTTTGCATTCCGCAAAAACAACTTTATTTTTTTCATTCCTCATTCCTCATTAAGTAAAGCCCTCTTAACCTATTTGCTAGGCTGACTTTTCTCGCCGCTTTTCTAGTATCAAAGGCTCTAAAACAAAGGAGTCTTTGCATGAAAAAAATTATCCCTGCCGTTTCTTTGGCACTTACCGTTTGTCTTTCCCCTATCACCTCTTTCGCCGCCGATTCGCCGTTTTCCCTTAAACTGGGCGGTTATTTGAACGCTTGGGTCGGCTATAATGACGGCAGCGCAAAGAAGCTTGGCGCCCCCGTAAACAAAGTCGCTGTCGGCACCGAAGGCAAAATCTTCTTTACCGCCGACTCGGCGCTTGCTAACGGTATGAAGGTCGGCGCCGTGGCCATGCTTAACATCTCGCGCCTTAACCAAAACGGCTGGCTCGACCATGTTTATATCCACACCGAAGGCCGCTTCGGCAAAGTCTTACTTGGCGCGACCGATAATGTTGCCGTGTGGCTCCACCACAAAGTCACCGACGCGGGCGTGTTCGATGTGGACGATACGCGCCTTGCCTCTTGGCTGGGGTTAAGAATCCGCACCAAGCTCTACTCTACCGGCATGAACTTTGACGGCAATTCCCAGAAAGTTTCCTATTTCTCGCCCAAATTCGCAGGCTTTCAAGTCGCGGCAAGCTATATCCCCGGCGCCCGCTACGCCACCGAATTCAGCGAAGGCGACGGAGCTTATAACAGCACGGTGTTAAGACCCGCGGGCGGCGTAAACAAGTTTAGCTCGGCCTATGTCGTATCCGCCTCTTACGACGGCAAAGTGGGCGACCTTGCGCTCGGCGCGGACACTTCCTTTATAGGCATAAACAATGTCGGTATAAAAGCCACAACCCAATATAACTTGGGGCTAAAGCTGGAATACCAAGGCTTACGACTCGGAGCCGGCGGGGCTTTTGCCGACAATGGCGAGACGCAAGGACTTGGCAACAACTACGCTTATGACTTCGGCGTGGGCTATGAAAACGACGCTTATTTCGTAACCGCAAGCTACTACTACGCCAAAAACGGCAAGGACGAAAGCGGCAAAAACTGGCAAGTTTCCAAAGCTTCCTTTGAGATGTATCAGCTGTCCGGCCGCTATAAACTGGGCGCGGGGCTGGATGCTTTTGCTTCCCTTGGCTATGTGAAGGTGGACGACAAGTCAGGCATAACCTCTGCCGCCAACACCGATGTTTGGAGCGTTGTCACCGGCTTGGCAATGCGGTTCTAGCTTTCTTTTCTCCAAAAGCAGGAAAGGGAAAAAGGAGAGAGGAATGGAGCTATGACTACTGACTCACCCATAAAATGCGAGCAATCCACGCCACATCGGCAACATCAATCACCTTGCTTTCGCCTTTTTGCCCCAGCGATTTTAGCTCAAGCTGCATAGCTGATTTGCGCTTTAATTCCTTAACCAACACCGCGCCCTTAATGGTCTTTACCACGACGCGATCGCCTTTGCGAATATCAGCCGCCGGCTGCACAATCAACCTGTCACCTTCCCGATACAAAGGCTCCATGCTGCTATCCGCAACCTCCAGCGCATAGGCGTTTGTGTCCAGCCCGTCGGGGAAATCCACCCCGTCCCAACCCTTAGCGCTGCAGGGAAGACCGTCCGCGCCGAAGTATTCATCTTTCTCCGCCTTCGCCAAGCTCAGCAAAGGAATCGTGCGCTTGGGATAAGCCATATAGCCTTGCTGCCCCGCGGCAAAGGACATAAACTCATCCATCGTAGTGCCCGTCGCCTCTAAAACCTTGTTCACGCTTTCGGTAGAGGGCCAGCGCTTTTTACCGTCCGCGCCCACCCGCTTAGACTTATTAAAAGTTGTAGAGTTAAGTCCCGCTTTACCCGCCAATCCGGACACGGACATTCCCTTATTTTGCGCCAGTGCATCAATCCCGCGCCAAATCTCATTAAAAGTCAGTTGCATCACATTACTCCTTTGCAAAAGTTCTTAATTCTGTAAGACAGAATCCGACATAATAGGAAAAAAATCAACAAAAAAGCGCAATATAAAAAATAATTTTCTCCCTCTTGACATAAATAAAATATAGTATTAGTTCATTCATTGTTCTTTTTAAGAGAATGTGGATAACTATTTAAAGTTGTATTTTTTGGGGAAGTATAATGAGAAGACTAAGAGCGTTAAAGCCTACGGAAAACAGGCAGACTATTCCCTTTTGCAGTGGCGAGGAGGCGTGGTTTTGGTGCTGTCGTTGCCGCCTTGGTGACAGGGAAAAATTCTGCAGACAAGACAACCAAAATGCGAAATCATGTGAAACTAATGATATATATATTTCCTTACGCAGGTTGCAATATAAGGGTCTTATCGGTCCTGATCACATTAAGATTTTAGTCCGATTCGGAATGGAACAAATTCCTCCTTCCTCAAGATTCGGTGCTTCGCACCTGCAATGCTTTTTGTGGCGAGAGGCAATTGATTGTTTGGAACAAGAATTAAGAAGCAAAGGAATTGTGGAATGATAAAAACATCTATACCGAAATCGGATTGGAAAAGAGTAATGGTCAGCTTCGGCGGCGATTCGGAATTATGGTGGCTAAGGTTTCTTAAAAAAGGCTTCAAACATTGCTTTGTCGTCTTAAGCAACGATAAAAATTGCGTCATAATTGACCCGATTTGCTGTCGCACCGAAGTCTGCGTTTTCCCCTTTGTCGACCCCGACAGAATCAAGAAGTTCTTTGAGGCGAATCACTATACCGTTGTGGAAACTTTCCTGCGCCACCCCGACATAAGAAAGTTTTCTTTCGGCATATTTTCCTGTGTTGAAGTGGCAAAAAGAGTGCTCGGCATCCACGACAAAACCATACAAACGCCTTACAAACTCTATCGTTTTTTAAAAAATGAGCAAAATAAGAAAAAAATCCTTGACATTGGAAAATAATCCTATTATATATCACAGTAACGAGCCGCTACAAGTGTGCCTATAACACTGGCCCCCCGGACATCATCAGCATTTACTCCCTTATAAAAAGGACACACCGGTAGCGGCCTCGTTTAATCCCTAGAATATGAAAAGACTTTCCCCTTGCACGCAAGGCTTGGGTTTTTTCTTAACCAATTTACAAAGAAAGGAGAAGCAAATGGGGGAAATCTTCAGCATTTTTTCATCTGATTCCGAACCCGAAGTCATTTATGTAAACGAAACATCTTCAAAGGAGACAGAATCCGATGAAGATAGGAAAAAAGCCAAAAGAGCTAACCTGTCCGGCTATTCAAACATCAACACATCACACAAGGGATACTTAGAGCAGCTCTCTGATGTTCCCAACCGCAAAACTCTACTTGGAGAATAACCATGAACTCAAACGATAAAGAAAGCAAAACCGCTCCTTCTGCCAAAGAAGATATCGAAAAACTCTACGCTCGCTTTTTAAAGTTGAAAGAGCGCCGCAGTGCTTGGGAAAGCTTGTGGGCAGAGTGTTACGAATACGCCCTTCCGCAAAAAGAAGGATTCTTCGGCACCGACACGGGCATCAAAAAAGGCGAGACCTTGTTTGACGCCACCGCTGCCGACGCCGTTGACCAGCTCGCCGCAAGTTTATTCGCCGAATTGACGCCGCCCTGGTCGCGCTGGTTCGGACTTGGCGCAGGCATTGACAGCAAGGCTTATGAAAATGAGATTGCAGGCAAACTTGCCTCTGCCACCGAAGTTTTAAGGCACCACTTTGACCGCTCCAACTTCGCTATTGAGATACACCAATGCTATTTGGATTTAATCACCGTAGGCACCGCCTCGCTTTTATTTGAAGAAGCAAAAATCGGCGAAAGTTCGGCTTTCCGCTTTACGGCGATTCCTCTTTCCGAAGTGTATGTCGATGAAAGCGGCTCAGGCAGACTTGACACGACTTTCAGATGCTCTTTCATCAGCTATGAAGTCTTAAGAACTCGCTTCCCCGAAGCAATTTTAGACGAGAACTTCGTAAGAAAGGCCAAAGCCGACAGCGAAGTAAAAGCAAAGGTAATCGAGGCGGTAACCCCGAAAGAAACCGGCGGCTACGACTATATTGCCTTTATCGCCGAAGACACGCTGGGAAGTTATGGCAACACGCAAAAACCAGTCTTAAAGCAAGGCGTTTTTGTATCATCACCGTTCATCAACTTCCGCTGGCAAAAGGTCCCTTCCGAGATTTACGGTCGCTCGCCGATAATGAAGGCCTTGCCCGACATCAAAACGGCAAACAAGGTCGTTGAGCTTATCTTAAAGAATGCCAGCATTGCGGTCACCGGTATTTGGCAAGCCGAAGATGACGGAGTGCTGAACCCCGCCAACATCAAGCTTGTCCCCGGCGCCATCATTCCCAAGGCCGTCGGCTCAAAAGGGCTTGTTCCTTTGCAAACCGCGGGCAACTTCGATGTGTCGCAAATTATTCTTTCCGATTTGCGCACCCGCATAAGACACGCCCTTTTAAACGACAGGTTAGGGCAAATTGATGCGCCGAGCATGACGGCGACCGAAGTTTTGGAACGCTCCAGCGAAATGGCAAGGATACTGGGCGCAACCTATGGGCGCTTGCAATCCGAGCTTTTAACTCCGCTTATCACCAGAGCTTTAAGCATTCTGATAAGAAGGGGAGAAATAGCGCCGCTTTATCTTGACGGCCATTTTACCAGACTTGAATACGCCTCACCGCTCGCGCGCCGTCAAGCGCAAGCCGATGCTGCCAACACTTTATCGTGGCTGGCTTCGGTGGGCAAAATGGGAGAAGCAGGTATCGCCGCCGTCAACATGCCCGCCGCCGCTTTATGGCTGGGCAAGACCTTGGGCGTCCCGTCCGAGCTTATGAAAAGCGAAGCAGAAACGCAAACCCTGGGCGCTTTGGCAACCGCGGCTAAAAACATAGCCGGCGCTTTAAAAGCGAATAGCGAAGCAAACGGACGAGGTCAAAATGATTAGACTCGGCAATCGTAAAGAAGCGTCCTTGCCCATAAGCGAGGTAGCGAAATCTTTCGCTCGCGTTTTTAACTCAAGCGACGGCGACAGAGTAATAAAGCATCTTCGTTCAATCACTTTTGAGCGCTGTTTCGGCGCGGAAGCAAGCGAAGAAATCCTTCGTTTCAGCGAAGGGCAAAAGGCCCTTGTCGCCCATATTGAAGCGCTGATTAAGAGCGGTTCAGAGGGTTAAAACCAAGAGCCAAAGCCAATAAAAATCGACAAGAAAAGGAGAAACTCATATGTCGGAAAACTTAATCACCAGAGAGGATAAAGACTCCTGCCGCGATAAGAGCGTAAATCTTTTATCGGGCAAGACCTTCGAACCTTCAAAAACTGCGGCGCCCGCAAATGCCGGCGCGGCAAAGAAATACACCTTTAACATTCCTTCAAAGGACGCTCCCGCGGACGAAATCCGCGCCTTTTATAAGGCTATGGGAGTCCCCGATGACGCCAGCGAATACAAAATCGAAATCAAGGACAGGCTTATCGCCAGCGATCCCGAAGTCAACAAACGCCTTCGTGATTTAGGCTTTACCCAAAAGCAAGTCCAAGCCGTCTATGACTTGGCGGTTGAGCGCGTCGTTCCTTGCATTCACGAACTCGCCTGCCAATACGAAGCCGACCGTCAGCTGGACAAGCTTATTGCCCATTTTGGCGGTGAAGAGCGCTGGAACGAAATCTCGCGCCAGCTGGCTTCGTGGGGCAAAAAGAACCTTCCCGAAGCCGTTTACGAACCGCTGTCCACCACCTATGAAGGCGTCCTTGCGCTTTATAACATGATGGCATCGGGAGAACCCGTAATCGGCAAGGCGCAAGGCTTTGAAGGCATAGATGACGAGGCGGCTTTAAGAAAGCTGATGCTCACGCCGAAATACTGGCGCGACAAAGA
>CACZRW010000128.1 GCA_902783675.1 uncultured Pseudomonadota bacterium
TGTTCCATTACCGACATTATCAGGCGCTTCTTGGAAAATCATTTGGATTTCAATCTGCTGCCCGAAAAGGTAGCTATACAGATGAATGACACGCATCCTGCTTTGGCAGTGGTCGAGTTGATGAGAGTTCTGATTGATAATTACAATGTGCCTTGGGATAAAGCTTGGGATATCACAATCAATACTTTCGGTTATACCAACCATACTTTGCTACCCGAAGCTTTGGAAAAATGGCCGGTTACCATGATTGAAAAGTATCTGCCGCGGCATATGCAAATTATCTATCTTATCAATATGAATCTGATGAATGAGGTGGCGAAAAAATACCCCGGCGATAACAGCAAGTTGGAAAGAATGTCTTTAATCGAGGAAGGCCCTGTTAAAAAAGTGAGAATGGCGAATCTTGCTATTGTCGGGTCGCATTCCGTTAACGGCGTTGCAGCTCTTCATTCCGAATTGATAAAGACAAACTTGGTGCCGGATTTTTATCAAATGTGGCCGAAAAAGTTCAATAATAAAACTAACGGTATCACGCCGCGGCGGTGGCTTCTGACGGCAAATACCGAGCTTGCCGATATGATTACTTCGCGTATCGGGAATAAGTGGATTACCGATTTATCCGAGCTGAAAAAAATAGAGCCTTTGATAAATGATGATGTGTTCGTGCGCGAGTTTTTTGAAATTAAAAGGAACAATAAGCGGCTTTTGGCGGATATGATTAAGCTTAAAACCGATGTCGATGTTGATTTGGATTCGCTTTTTGATGTGCAGGCAAAGCGCATTCATGAATATAAAAGACAGCTTTTAAATGTGCTTAACATCATTCATCAATACTTTTCCATTGTGCAGGATAACAAGCTCCCCGAGTGTCCCAGAACTTATATTTTTGCGGGGAAAGCTGCCCCTTCTTACGAGATTGCAAAGTTGATTATAAAGCTGATTAACAATGTGGCACTTTTAATTAACGATGACAAAAAAGCTAATAGATTCATGCGGGTTGTCTTTATCCCCGATTATAAAGTTTCGGTTGCCGAAAGGATATTTCCTGCTGCTGATTTATCCGAGCAAATATCCACTGCGGGATTTGAAGCTTCCGGCACCGGCAACATGAAGTTCATGCTTAACGGTGCGGTTACTATCGGGACTTTGGACGGCGCGAATATTGAAATCCGCGAGGAAGTCGGAGCGGATAATTTCTACTTGTTCGGGCTTACGGCAGAGGAAGTTTTGAAGCTTAAAAGCAGCGGCAAGTATGATCCTTGGAGCTATTATAATAAAGATGCGCGGATAAAAAGAGTGCTTGATGCGCTTAATAATGATTTCTTCTGTCCTAATGAGCCGGGGATATTTAAGAGATTGTTCCAAAATCTGATGTATAACGACTACTATATGGTTTTGGCGGATATGGCCAGCTATATCGATACTCAAGACAGGATAAGCAAGGATTTCACGGATAAAGGGTTGTGGTCGCGCAAGGCTATTATGAACACGGCAAAGTCAGGAAAGTTCTCGTCGGACAGGACAATTGCCGAGTATGCCAAAGATATTTGGCATGTTCAGCCGATGTCATAATTTGGCAAAAGGGCGATATGAACAAAAAGTATCGTTGTTTTTTCTTTTAAAAACCTTTATAAACTTTCATATTTGATTCGAAGGTTTTATGAGGAGAAAGTAATGTTTCGTGTTTTGGGTTTTGCAGGTGTGTCGCTTGTGACGGTTTGTGCGGCCTTGTCCGCTTCGGCGGAAACTTTGGAAGAGGCGCTGGCGTATTCTTATCAAAACAATCCGACCTTGCTTGCTCAAAGGGCCTATGTTCGTGCGGTAGATGAAAATGTGGCGCAGGCACTTTCGGGGTGGCGTCCTAAAATTGCAGCGGTGGGAAACTTTACTCCTTCTTCAACCAAGACCTCGGGTAATTCAAAAAATCCCGTTTATAACTCAATGTATGGCGATAATGATGCGAGAGCTACCGGTTACGGTGTAGGGCTTAATGTGTCGCAGCCGATTTTCTCGGGCTTTAAGACCGTGTCCCAAACTAAGGCCGCGGAAAATCAGGTGAAGGCCGAGCGCGCCAACTTACGCTTGGTTGAAGAAAATGTTTTGACCGAGGCGGCAACTGCTTATGCCGATGTGCTTAAAAGCCAGTCTATACTTGAGCTTAAGGTGAATAATGAAAAGCTCCTTAAAAGAGAATTAGAAAGGGCCTATCAGCGATTTGAGGTGGGCGAAATTACAAAAACCGATGTGGCTCAGACCGAGGCAAGTTACTCGGGCGCGGTGGCAGACAGGATTATGGCGGAAGGTGATTTGCAGGTTGCAAAGGCAAACTATTTAAAGGTGGTTGGCAAAAATCCCGAGAACCTTTCCGAGCCTGTGGCGGTTGAAGATTTGCTGCCCCTTTCTTTGGATAACGCGATTGAACTTGCCGCAAGTTATAA
>CACZRW010000129.1 GCA_902783675.1 uncultured Pseudomonadota bacterium
CCGTTGCACGAAGGAAGCCCTTGCAGCGTCGCCCCGACTTGATGAATTGAGCCTTCTATATCTTTGGAAGCAATCGAGCCATCCGCTCTGACCACCGCCTCAAACTTGTGCCTCGAATCAAACAGCACATCACCGGGGGTAAGAAGCCCATGCTCTATCACCGCCCCGAAAGGTATCCTTGGCTCGGGCTTTTTCACCGCGCTTTCAAAGGCGGACAAATCCGCACACTTAATCTTGGCTATGCGTTCTCTTGCCGGCTCAATATAGGTGGCGTCCTTTTCAATGCCGACAAAGTGCCGCCCCGTCTTTTTCGCCACCGCGCCCGTCGTTCCCGTCCCGAAGAAAGGATCAAGCACCGTATCCCCCGGGTTGGTAGATGAAATAAGCACGCGATACAAAAGAGCCTCGGGCTTCTGCGTGGAATGAAGCTTCTTGCCGTCCTTGCCTTTAAGTCGCTCGGGCCCTGTGCAAATCGGCAGGAACCAATCCGACCGCATTTGCAAATCGTCGTTAAGGGACTTAAGTGCATCGTAGTTAAAGGTGTATTTGTTCTTAGGCGTCTTGCTCGCCCAAATCATGGTTTCATGAGCGTTGGTAAAGCGCGTCCCGCGGAAGTTCGGCATAGGATTAGACTTCGTCCAAATCACATCGTTAAGTATCCAAAAGCCAAGGTTCTGTATAGTCGCTCCCACGCGGAAAATGTTGTGATACGAACCGATGACCCATATCGTGCCGTTGTCCTTAAGCACTCGCCTTGCGGCGGTAAGCCAATCTTTGGTGAACTTGTCGTAAGCTTCAAAGTCGTTAAAGTGGTCCCAATCGTCAATCACACCCTCAACGGGAGAGTTGTCCGGACGGCAAAGCCCTTCGCCGATTTGCATAAAGTAGGGAGGGTCGGCAAACACCATATCTACGGACTTCTCCGGCATACTGTTCATAATTTCAATGCAGTCACCTTGTAAAACCTTATCCGTAAACTTTTTCATTTTTCCTCACCAATAAAGGGCATTTCTCACTTATGATGCGATGATAAAGCGGAAAAGTGACTATTTTATTAACGGACGCTTGAAAAAAACTAAAAGAAAGATATCATGAAGCCACACATTTTTTATAAGGATTAAAATAATGACAGATTTGGAAGATCTTAAAGCAGAGGCGCTTTCTTTGCTGGCAAAGGCGGAGAGTCCCGAAAAGCTTGATGATTTGCGCGTTGCCTTCTTGGGTAAAAAGGGCAAAATCACCGAAATAATGAAGACTTTGGGCTCTATGGACGCCGAGCAAAGAAAAACCTTTGGCGCCGCCGTAAATAAGGCAAAGGACGAGATACAGGCGCTTATCGCCGAGAAAAAGGAAAAGCTGGAAGCAGAAGCCCTTAACCTGCGCCTTAAAGCCGAGGCGATAGATGTGACTTTGCCGCCTCGCCCCGACACGGAGCAAGGGCGCATTCACCCCGTCACCCAAGTGACCGAAGAGCTGCTTGCCATATTTGCACAAATGGGCTTTGAGCTCGCCGAAGGCCCCGATATTGAGGACGATTGGCATTGCTTTGAGGCGCTTAACATTCCGAAGTCTCACCCCGCTCGCCAGATGCAGGATACTTTCTACATGAAAGACGGCGGTGGCGACATTTTAAGGACGCAAACTTCGGCGGTGCAAATCCGCACCATGGATAACAAAAAGCCACCCCTTCGGATTGTTTGCCCGGGCAGAACTTACCGCTGCGATTATGACATGACGCACACTCCGATGTTCCACCAGATAGAGGGCTTGGTAGTCGATAAAACCACCACGATGGGACATTTAAAAGGTTGCCTTGTTGATGTGATGAAGACCTTTTTCGAAGTAGATGATGTGCCGGTAAGATTCCGCCCTTCTTACTTCCCCTTTACCGAACCTTCCGCGGAAATGGATATAGGTTGCTCGCGCGAAAACGGCGAGTTCAAAATTGCCAAGGACAAGGGCTGGATGGAGATTTTGGGTTGCGGTATGGTCCACCCCAATGTGCTGAAAAATTGCGGCATTGACCCTGCCGAGTATCAAGGCTTTGCCTTCGGCTTCGGCATAGACCGTATGGCAATGCTGAAATACGGCATACCTGATTTAAGAACTTTTTTTGAAGGCGATATTCGCTGGATGAGGCATTACGGCTTTATTCCGCTTGACGAACCTTCTCTTACCACGGGACTTAGCCTTAACGGAGGGCTGAAATTATGAAACTTACTTTAAGCTGGCTTAAAAGCCATTTGGAAACAGACAAAGATGTAAAGGAATTGACCGATAAGCTGACTGCTATCGGGCTGGAACTTGAAGAACTTACCAATCCCGCCGAAGCGTTAAAGGACTTTATCATCGCCGAGATTAAAGATGTAAAAGACCACCCCGATTCCGACCACTTGCATATTTTGGCGGTGGACACGGGCAAGGAAACTTTGCAAATCGTTTGTGGCGCTCCCAATGTCCGCGTGGGCTTAAAGGGCGTGCTGGCAAGGCCGGGCTGCGTAATCCCCGTTAACGGAGAAACTCTTAAAGTCGGCAAAATCCGCGGGATAGAGAGCTTCGGCATGATGTGCTCGGGCCGCGAGCTCGGCCTTTCCGAAGACCATAACGGCATTTTGGATTTGGATACGAAAGCCGCAAACGGCACTTCCTTCGCCGAGGTTTTGGGAAGCGACCCCGTAATAGACTTAAATGTGCTGGCAAACCGTCCAGATTGCTTTGGCGTAATCGGTGTGGCAAGGGATCTTGCCGCCGCGGGCATGGGTAAATTCAAATCCGAGCCTGTCCCCGAGATAAAGGGCAAGTTCAAAAGTCCCATAGATGTGAAACTTTCTCCTTCGGGCTGTAAGATTTTCAGCGGCATGTATATTCGCGGCGTAAAGAACGGGCAAAGCCCCAAGTGGATGCAGGAAAGGCTTACCGCCGTGGGACTTCGCCCCATTTCCGCACTGGTTGATGTAACCAACTATTTGAACATTGACCGTTGTCGCCCGCTTCATGTTTTTGATGCTGACAAGCTAAAGGGCAATATCAATGTCCGCTACGCTACCGAAGGCGAGAAGATAACCACGCTTGACGAGAAAGAGCACACTCTTGCCGCTGATATGACCGTCATCTCGGACGACAGCGGCGCGCTTTCCGTTGCCGGTATTATGGGCGGCATAAATACGGGAGTATCCGAAAATACGACTAATGTATTCCTTGAATCCGCATGGTTTGAGCCGCTTAATATCGCCAAGACGGGCAGGGCTCTTGGGATTGAATCCGACTCTCGCACTCGCTTTGAGCGCGGCGTTGACGCGGCTTCCAGCACTCCCGACTTAATGATAGCGGCAAAGATGATAATGGATATTTGCGGCGGCGAGCCTTCCGAGCCGGTTGTCGCGGGCGAGAACCCCGCTTGGCAAAGGACAATTACTTTCAGCCCCGCTTGCGTAAAGCGCCTTTGCGGCGTTGATGTTGCAAAGGACGAGTGCGAAAAAATCCTGACAGACCTCGGCTTCAAGGTGGAAGGGGACAAAGTCGCTCCGCCTTCGTGGCGTCCCGATATTGAAGGCGAACCCGACATAGTAGAGGAAATCATGCGCATTTACGGCTATGACAAATTGCCTGCGCTTTCGTGCATTTCCGGCTCTATGCCAAAGGTATTAAGCACGCCTTCGCAAAGAAAATCCGCAGCGGCAAAGCGTGCTATGGCGAACCGCGGCGGCAATCAGATTATCAGCTGGTCTTTCATGGACAGCAAAATAGCAAAGGACTTCGGATCAAGGGGTATTTTACTTGAAAATCCCATCGCCTCGAACTTGGACGAATTGCGCCCGAGCCTCGTGCCGAACCTTATCGCCGCCGCGCAAAGAAACGCCGACCGCGGCTATCCGAATGTGTCTTTGTTTGAAGTAGGCCCCGTCTTTTTAGGCAGAAAGCCGAACGAGCAAGCCGAAGTCGCCGCTATGCTCCGCGCCGGCCTTACTCATGCCAAAAGTTGGATAGACACTCCCAGAGATTGGGACGCTTTTGACGCCAAGGCCGATGCGCTGGCAACGCTTGCCGCCGCCGGTGCGCCGATTGCTAACCTGCAAGTTTATAGAACCGCGCCCGGCTACTATCACCCCTCGCGCTCGGGCGCTTTGTGCCTTGGCAAGGATGTGCTGGCATACTTTGGCGAAGTCCACCCTGCTATCCTTGGCAAAATGGGGCTTGAGGGCAGGGCGGTTGCCGCCGAGGTTTTCCTTGATAAGGTGCCAAACAAAGTCCTAAAGACCAAAACGCAAAAGAAGCTCACCCTTTCACCTTTCCAGCCCGTGCACCGCGACTTTGCCTTTATTGCGGACAAGGAATTGGAAGCGGGCAAACTGGTGCGTGCCGTAAAAGGCGTGGACAAGGACCTTATTACCACCGTAAATGTGTTTGATGTTTACGAGGGAAAGAACCTTGAAGGTAAGAAGTCTATTGCCATCGAAGTCGTGATTGAGCCTATGGAAAAGACGCTTACCGACGCCGAGCTTGATAACCTTTCGCAAAGGATTATCAAAGCCGCCACTGCCGAGGGCGCAACTTTAAGAAGCTAAAGGAGTTAATCGTGTGCAAAAGCTAGTGCTGGTTGACGGGTCCGGTTATATCTTCAGAGCATTCTATGCTCTGCCGCCGATGACCCGCGCCGACGGCACTCCCGTAAACGCGGTTTACGGCTTTACCAAAATGCTGATGAAGCTGATGAAAACCAGCAACGCCGCATACTTCGCGGTAGTCTTTGACGCCGCTCGCAAGAACTTTAGAAACGACATTTACCCCGCCTATAAAGGCACACGAAAAGAAACTCCGCCCGAGCTTATCCCGCAATTCCCCTTGATACGCGAGGCGGTAAAGGCGTTTAACATAGTATCGGTAGAGCAGGAAGGCTATGAGGCGGACGACTTAATCGCTACCTATGCCAAACTGGGGCTGGAAAAGGGGCTTGAGGTAAAGGTCGTCTCCTCGGACAAGGACATGATGCAACTGGTGCATAGGGGTGTAACTCTTTACGACTCAATGAAGGATAAAATCATTTCCGAGGACGAAGTAAAGGCGAAGTTCGGCGTCACTTCCGAAAAGCTGCTGGATGTTATGGCACTTATCGGCGACGCCTCGGACAATGTCCCCGGCGTGTCGGGTTTTGGCCCGAAAACTGCCGCCGAGCTCATTACCGCCTTTGGCACTTTGGAAAATCTTTTGCAATCAACAAGCCTTATAAAACAGGAAAAGCGCCGCCAAACCCTTATCGCCGAAAAGGACATGGCGCTGTTGTCAAAAAGGCTTATCACGCTTGAGGAAAATGTCCCGCTAATCACGCCGCTTTCCGCGCTTGCCATAAAAAAGCCCGACTGCGACACGATTATCACCTTTGCCCGCAATAACGGCTTCAACAGCTTGCTTCCGAGTATTGAGGCCTGGTGCAACGAAAGAAAAAACAATATTCCCAAGCCCGAAATAAAAAAGGAATACGAACTCGTAACCGATATTAAAGCTCTTAAAAAATGGGTGGACGAAGCAAAGGAAAAAGGCGCCTTTGCCATAGACACGGAAACCACGGGGCTTAATCCTTTTAAGGCAGATATCGTGGGCATTTCTCTTGCCACGGATGCGGGCAAGGCCTGCTATATTCCGCTGGCACACGGGACAAAGCCGGCGCAGGCTGACTTGTTCGGCAACTTCCTTAATCAAAAGGACGCAGACGCTCCCAAACAACTTGCTATAAAAGACGCCCTTTCCGCGCTCGCCCCCTTGTTTGCCGACGAAAGTATCTTAAAAATCGGGCATAACATAAAGTTTGATATGCATGTGCTGAAGAAGGCTTTTGCCGAAAGCGGACTTAACTTTACCTTTGCTCCCGTAAGCGACAGCATGGTTATGTCTTACGACTTATACGGGACCCAGCACGGACACGGTATGGACGAGCTGGCAAAGCTTTATCTCGACTACCAAACCATATCTTTCAAAGATGTGACGGGCGAGGGCAAGGACAAAATCACCTTTGCCGAAGTGCCGCTTGAAAAGGCGCTTGATTACGCCGCCGAGGACGCGGACATTACCCTTCGCCTTCACTCCCTTTTCGCTCAAGTGATAAAGGACAGCGATTGTAAAGTTTACGAGAACTTGGACCGCCCGCTTATCAGCGTTTTGTATGATATGGAGGAGGATGGGGTTGAGATTGACAGCAAAGCTCTTGGTGAGTTAAGCCAAACCTTTACCAAAAAGATGAACGAGCTGTCCGAAGTCATATTCGCCGAAGCGGGTGAGGAGTTTAACATAAACTCTCCCGCTCAGCTCGGCACAATTTTGTTTGATAAAATGGGCATAGCGGGGGGACAAAAGGGCGCTAACGGCTACTATTCCACGGACTCCGAAGTGCTGGAAGGACTTGCCGCCGCCGGCGTAAAACTTGCCGAGCTGGTCTTGCAATTCCGCACGCTGGCCAAGCTCAAAAGCACCTATACCGACGCGTTGCCCCAGCAGATAAGCCCAAGAGACGGCAGAGTCCACACCACCTTTTCGCAAACGGTGACTTCCACGGGCAGGCTTTCTTCAACCGACCCCAACCTGCAAAACATTCCCATAAGAAACGATGAAGGCAAGCTTATCCGTGCCGCCTTTATCGCGCCCAAAGGCAAAGTCCTTATCGCCGCCGATTATTCCCAAGTCGAACTGCGCCTTATGGCTGGCATTGCCAATGTCAAACGCCTTAAAGAAGATTTTCAAAACGGGCAGGATATTCACGCGACGACCGCCAGCGCTGTCTTTGGCGTACCTATGGATAAAATGACGCCCGACTTGCGCCGTCAGGCAAAGGCG
>CACZRW010000130.1 GCA_902783675.1 uncultured Pseudomonadota bacterium
GCAAGCTTCGGAATACGGATAAAGGTGCCTTTTAAAGCTTTTTCATCTGCTTCTAAGTAATCCGGCACGGTTCTTTCCTGATTTGCCAAGGCCTCGGCGACAATCGCCAAATCTTTGGATTTCTCGCGGACTTCGATAACATCGCCGACTTTAACGATATAGGAAGCGATATTGACGCGCTTACCGTTAACTTTGATGTGTCCGTGGTTAATGAACTGACGAGCTGCAAAGACGGTCTTTGCGAACTTCAACCTGTAAACGACGGCGTCAAGGCGGGTTTCCAAAATACCGATAAGATTTTCGGAAGTATCACCGGTGCGTCTTTTAGCCTCTTCGAAATACTTGCGCAGTTGCTTTTCCGACACATTGCCATAGTAGCCTTTAAGCTTTTGCTTGGCCTGCAATTGCACACCGTAGTCGGTAAGCTTTCCCTTATGCTGGCCGTGTTGACCGGGGCCGTAATTTCTTTTTTCAAAAGGGCTTTTGGCGACGCCCCACAAATTGACGCCCAAGCGGCGATCTATCTTATGTTTGCTTTGTAATCTTTTAGTCATTTAAATTTTCCTTTTTTAAAGTTGTTTTTGTCCCGATATCCCTGCCTTTAAAAAAAAGAGCAAGTGGAACAAGGAACCTTTTTCCTCGTTCGCGTTCTCGGAAGTAGGGAGGGGAATCTACCAAACCCGCTTGTTTTGTCAAGCAAAAAAAGTTAAAGGCCTCACTTCCTGCCCCTGTTATGCCCTTGTGAAAGGTTGAATACTGTGCTAATACCGTAGACACAAAAGTTTTTACCATAGAAGGAGAATGGCATTGAACATCAAAGAAATGCAACAGGTGCAGGCATACTTACGCAACCTTTTCGGCACGGACAGAATCAACATTAAGGCGGGACAAGGCAAGGATTCTCCCGTTGAAGTAAGTGTCGGCGACGAGTTTATCGGCGTGATTTACCGCGATTTTGAAGAAGGCGAAGTGTCCTACGATTTTAACATGAGCATCTTACCGGAAGACCTTCCTGAGATTTAGCCCAAGTTTAATCTTTCATCTTTTGCGCCGGCCGCTTATACTGCCCTTTAAAAAGGATTTATTATGCCTCGGCACGGACTTATATTTACGGCGGTTTTACTTGCGTTTAGCGGCATTTTTGCCACCGGCGCGTGGAGCGCTGACATCAGCGTCCCGATGACGAAACAATCCCCCGCGGCACTTTTTGAGTTCAACGGGTATACTTGGATTGTCGTAAAGGACAAAGTCCCCGTTGACCTTAATTTGCTAAAGAAAACCGCGGGGAAAAGCGCACGGCAAATCACCGAAATCCCGCACAAAAGCGCAACCATTTTGCGCATAAAGCCCGCTGCGAACACCTTCTTTCTCCCGCGCACGAGCGGCAACCTTTTTATAGCCGAGGCTTCGGCGCAAAAACCCAAAAGCCCCCGCGGCTACATCAGCAAAATCGTTAAAAAGGAAAATCTGCCGCGCCGCCTTTTCATAAGCGGGCAAAACCTTGCCAAGCCGATTACCTTTACCGATCCTGCTTCGGGATTTGAGGTAAAGGTCGTTATGTCTCTTGACACATTGGGAATAAAGCAACCGCTTTTCCTCCCCGAGTTCGCCCTTTTACCCTCGGCTAAGGGGCTGGCGGTAGCGGTATTTGCCGATAACATTGAAGTCTCAACCACAGCGAAAGGAGCCGAAGTTTTTAAGGTCGGACAAGATATTTTAGCCGACGCCGTCATGCCCATAAAGGACGATTTTTCCCTTCCTTCCTCACCGCTTGACATGGAAAACAAAGACTATGTGACGGGCGACGCCTTTCGCCCCGCGTATAAAAAAGCGTTGTTGCTGCCCGTCATGGCAAGCCCCGAGGACATAAATGAAGCCCGCCTTGCCGCCGCTAATTTTTTCCTTGCAAACGAGCTTTATCCCGAAGCCTTAGGTGCCATCGCCAGAATAGAGAAAACCGGAGATTCGAGCGTGGATAAAGACTCCCTTCTGGCCATAAAAGGAGCGGCTGATTTTATGCTGGGACGAAAAGAAAAGGCCCGCGCTTCCTTTACTAAAATGACGGCTAAAAACGATATCCATCTGGCGTTTTGGCAAGCCGCCGCCAAGGGCGATTTACAAGGCATGCAAAAGACCTTTTTCGCCATCAAAAACTACCCCGAGCCCTTTAAAAACAAGCTCGCCCTGACAGCGCTTGATTTAGCGGACGACGAGGGAAATGAGGCTGCCCTTACCACCTTTTTGGAAATGCTTTCCACAGGCGACAAAGCATATTACAAAGGCCGCCAAAACGAGCTTTTAAAAGCCTATGACGCCGCCAAAAATGAATATAAAGAGGCGCTTTTAACCGCATCGGATAAAGTTAAAACCAAAGCCGCCTATCGCCTTGCCGAGCTTGATATGAAAGCCGACATAGCCCTCGGCTCAGCCGCAGATATCCGCGCTTTGTTCGGCATTTATAAGGCAGTGGCGGAAGCCTATCCGAACACCGCCCTTGCCCGCACCGCCTCTAAAAAAGCGCAAAAACTTTTTGCCGATTTATACCTAAACGGTAAGGCGCGCTCGCTTTCCAAAGTCGCCGCCGTAGCGCTTTTCACCGATTTTGCTTACTTGCTGCCCAAGGACGAAAACAACCCCGACGGGCAGAAAATGCGCCTTGATTATATAGACAGGCTGGTCGCACTTGACCTTTTGGGTGACGCGCAAGAAGCTCTTACCGCCGAGCTTAAAAACTACGCCTCACCCGACGCCGCGCCCGCCGCCTTATACCTGCGCCTTGCCGTTATCCACGGGATAAAGGGAGATTTTGCGGCGGCGAAGAAAGCTTTAAGCGCCGTGCCTCCCGAAAAACAGGACAGGACTTTTTTCCTTGTAAAACAAAAACTGAGCGAAAGGCCGCGCCCGTCCGAACTCGCGCTTAAACCGCTCACCATCTACACGGGCAAAGACGGCTTAAAGAGCTATAAGACTTTAGATGCGGACATGCAAAAAATCGCCGCCTTTAAAACCGAGCTTGCCGCCACCGCCAGCCGACTTGAAGAAAGCGTTTTTAATCCTTGATTTTCTTTTTAAACAAGCGTATATAATCCCCCGCACATATTTTTGGAGATACTATGTCAAAAGAAGAATTGCTTGAGTTTTCGGGCACGGTTATAGAGAAGCTTCCTAACGCGATGTTCAGGGTGCAGCTTGAGAACGGGCACGAGATTTTGGCACACACGGCGGGTAAAATGCGCAAGTTCAGGATAAGGGTTATGGTCGGTGACAAGGTCGACATTGAAATGACGCCTTACGACTTAACGAAAGGTCGCATCTCCTTCCGCCATAAATAATTTATTTTCTTTAAGGTCCTAAATCTTAAACATCTCGGTAAGGACCGAAACCATTTCCTCGCACAAATCCGGAGGCAGAACGCCGACCTTTTGTTTTAAAAGGGATTTTTTGACAGATATGATTTTATCCATAGCTATCTCGCCGTCCTTACCTTTAAATTGGATAAGAATGCGAAAAGGCACATTTGTCACGACCGGCAGCAAAGGCACTGCGACGACCGTATCCATGACATCATTAAGCTCATCGGGAGAAATAATTGCTGCCAGCTGCATTTTCCCCTTTGTCTCGGCGATATCATAAAGGCCGAAACGCTCCGGCTTTACCATTCCCATTTTGCCTCCAACTCCTTTTTGTTTTCGCTTGCGGCTTCCCGCCACCCTTCACGCACGCCGGAGGCGGGAGTCAAGACTATTGTCCCCCGCTTTACTTCTATCTCCGCTTCGGCACCGAATCCGCACGCCTCAAGCATAGCCTTAGGAATGCGCACCCCTTTGGAATTACCCACCTGTGCTATGACAATTCTCATTTTTTGCCCTTTCAAAAGTAAAATGTAATTACAATGTAAATACATTTTTCCTTTAAGGCAAATTATTTTTTAACCAGCGCCGCCTCAAGCAAATCCATGATAAAGGCGCCTTTATCCTCGGCCTTAACAAAGCCCCGCAGCTCTTTAAACAGAAAAGCGGCAATAAAAAACTCCTCGCAGCGCTTTTTGGTTTTTACGGCCTCGGCGGCAAAAAACCACGCCAAGATGATAAGCGGAATAAAAATAACCAGCCGCGTCACCACGACGCCCCACATGGTTGACCCGTCTTTCCACACCAGCGCCGCCGGCTCATATACGAACAGCCCATAAGCAAAGGCAAGCATAACTGCCAGCACCGCAACGAAAGCGGCCATAAACGCCCCCGCTTCGGCTTTAAGCCGCGCGGCATTTTTAAAAAGGTGCAGCACTATTTCATCGGACAAGGCCTCACCCGCCGTCAGCGCCAAATCCTTTACTTTCCCTGATTTTTTAAGCATTTTTCCCTCCTTACAAAAAGTTAAACACCCTTTAAAATTAGCCGCCACGCACCAAATTGTCTTGCTGGCTTTTAGACTAGCAAAAGACGAAAAAGTAGCTTATATTGACCGCCTTAATCTTAAGGAGAGCGAACTTTGCCTATATCTTTGAATGCAGAGCAACAACAAGCGGTGGACCAAACCGAAGGCGCGGTTTTGGTGCTTTCGGGCGCCGGCACGGGCAAGACCCGAGTTTTGACCGCCCGCCTTGCCCATATTATCGGAAGCGGCTTGGCAAGGCCTTGGGAGTGCTTGGCGGTGACCTTCACCAACCGCGCCGCCAGCGAGATGGAAGAGCGGCTTGCAAATATGATAGGCGAAGACGCAAGGCAAGTATGGCTCGGCACTTTTCATAGAATCGGACTTAGAATCCTGCGCCGCTTTGCGAGCGAACTGGGCTATGCGCAAAACTTCGTCATTTTGGGCGAGGACGATCAAACCCGCCTTATCAAGCAAATAATGCTATCCGAAGGCTACGACATTAAAAAATACACCCCCGAAGCAGTGCTTGCCGCCATCCAAAGCTGGAAGGATAAAGGCATAACTCCGGACAAGGTCCTGACCGGCGATCGCACGGACTTTATGAGCGGCCGAGTCCTTGGCATCTACCGCATGTATCAAGATCGCCTGAAGTCCATGAACGCCATGGATTTTGGCGATTTGCTCTTGCTCTGCCTTGAGCTTTTCACTGAAAATCCCGAGATTTTGGCAAAGTATCAAAACCAATTTCGCTACATCATGGTGGACGAGTATCAAGACACGAACACCGCGCAATACCTTTGGCTGCGCCTGTTGGCGCAAAAGTGGGGCAATCTGTGTTGCGTAGGCGATGACGACCAATCCATTTACTCATGGCGCGGCGCGCAAATAGACAACATTTTAAAGTTTGACCACGACTTTAAAGACGCCAAGATTATCCGCCTTGAAAGCAACTATCGCTCGACCGCCCACATTTTAGCGGCGGCATCAAGCATAATTCGCCATAACGAAGGGCGTCTGGGCAAGGAATTGCGCGTTGCCCCGAACCGCGACCCCGACGGCGAAAAAGTAAAAGTAAAAGGTCTTTACAGCGGGAGAGAGGAAGCCCTTGCCGCCGTAGATTCGCTTGAAAATGCCTATCGTCACGGCACACCCTATAAGCAAATGGCGATTTTGGTGCGCACGACCGCCCAGACTCGCGAGTTTGAAGAAGCCTTTATCACGAACGCCATTCCCTATCAGGTAATCGGCGGCGCCAAGTTCTACGAGCGTGAGGAAATTCGCGACGCCATCGCCTACCTTCGCACGGTAGCCCTGCCTTCGGACGACATGGCGATAATGCGCATTATAAACAAGCCTCGCCGCGGCATAGGCGATACCACCATCGACCTTGTCCGGCAAAAGGCGCTAAAGGAAAACATTTCCTTTTTCACCGCCTTAAAAGACCTTACCCGCCCCGATTCTTTTGAGCTTAAACCTGCCGCAAAGAAAGCCGCGGCGGCCTTTTTGCAAAGCCATGCTTTGTGGACGGAATACGCCGAAAAACTCCCGCCTTTTGAAGCATTAAAGAACATACTTGATAACGCCGGATATATTGCCATGTGGCAGGAAAGCACCGACATAAAGGCGGAGAGCAAGCTTGAAAACCTAACCGAGCTTTTATCGGTTTTGAAGCAACGCTTCGACAGCATCCCCGCCTTTTTGGAGCACATCGCTCTTATCTCCGACACGGACGAGATTGTCGGCGATGACAAGGTCAGCATTATGACCTTGCACTCGGCAAAAGGACTTGAGTTTGACACCGTAATTCTGGCGGGCTGGGAAGAAGGCCTTTTCCCGCACCAACGCGCGCTTGACGAAACGGGCGATTTCGGACTTGAGGAAGAGCGCCGCCTTGCCTATGTCGGCATCACGCGCGCAAGGAAGAATGTTTACATTACCTACGCCGCCAACCGCATGGTTTTCGGACAGTGGCAAACCGGCATTCCTTCTCGTTTTCTTGAGGAACTGCCCGCCGCGGATATAGAGATTTTGGGTCTTCCCGCCTCTTTTAAAAGCTATTCGAATTACACACCCAAGATTTATAAGCCGACAGACCCTCCGCCCCCTCCAAGAAAGCAGGAAGCAAAAGGCTCTAAAAGCGGGCTGCGCGTGGGCATAAGGGTTAAACACGCGCTTTTCGGTTATGGCGTAATCATGAAAATAGACGGCGAAAAGCTCACGGTTTTGTTTGAAAACGGCGGCAAAAAGAACATCTTGGCTTCTTTCGTCACCACCGCTTAAAGGGGGTTAAGGTTAGTTTATGAGCTTATAAGGTGATGAGTTTAAAAATAAAATTTATTTTATTAAACCTTCAACCTTAAACTTTCACCCGGGGGCGCAGCCCCTTTCATTCCTCATTCCTCATTCCTCATTTCTCATTCCTCATTGGGCGAAGCCTTAACCCGCCTTTAACTTATTCCCGCTACACTCCGCGAAGAATGGAGAACTAAAGAATGTCTAAA
>CACZRW010000131.1 GCA_902783675.1 uncultured Pseudomonadota bacterium
GGAACGGGCGGCGGAGCGCGAGGCGCAGGCGGCGGCTCTGCTTACTCCGGCGACGGCGTTTGATGATATGGGAGGAGAAGAAACCGGAGACGGTGAGGACGATGATGTTCTGGAGGTGGAAGAAATTACCGAGGAAGAAGTGATTCTTGATGACGGCGAAGGTGATGAAAGTGATGAAAATGACGAAAGTGACGAAAGTGACGAGAAGCCATCAAGAACTTTGACTTTAAGGCGGACTTAAGAAAGAAAGAGGGTAAAGATGGTTTTTTCTTTAGAGGATTTTGATTCCAGAAAAATACTTTTAGCGACAAAGAATAAAGGTAAGGCTAAGGAGCTTTCCTTAATGCTTGCGCCTTATGGGACCGAGGTTTTGTCCGCTAATGATGTAGATTTTCCCGATGTCGTAGAGGACGGACTTTCCTTTGCGGAGAATGCCGCGAAGAAGGCAAAAGCAGGTGCGCTGGCGACAGGGTTGCCGACTTTGGCAGATGATTCCGGCTTAGAGGTGGAAGCTTTGGGCGGGAACCCAGGGATTTACTCGGCGCGCTTTGCCATAGACGGTGATTATATGCGGGCGATGAAGTCCCTTTATGATGACGCGTTGGCAAAAAATGATTTGCGTGCGCGGTTTACCTGCGTTTTGGTTTTGGCTCTGCCCAATCAGGAAACATGCGCCTTTGAAGGCAGAGTTAACGGGCATCTTGTATGGCCACCCAAAGGTGAAAACGGCTTCGGCTATGATCCTTTTTTCGTGCCGGAAGGGTATAAGGATACCTTTGGCGTGCTGCCCGATAAGGTGAAAAACAAAATATCTCATCGCGCTATGGCATTTAAAAAGTTCATCGCAGAATGCTTTTAAAAAACGCGGAAAGGAAAGAGAAAACTCCTGCAAAAGAGCCTTTGGCCATTTATGTTCATTTCGGGTTTTGCGCGTCTAAATGTCCCTATTGTGACTTTATGAGCGAAAAAATACCGGAAGATATGGACTTTAGCCTGTGGCTTGAGGAATACAAAAAAGCTCTTGATTTTTATGCGCCGTTTACAAAAGGGCGACGAGTGCAATCCGTTTATTTCGGCGGAGGAACGCCGTCTTTGCTGCCTGCGGGTTTTTTTGAAGCTATACTTTCGTATATACAATGTAATTACTTTGTAGAGGATAATGCCGAAATTACCATGGAAGGGAATCCGTCATTGGTTACTTTGGCAAAGCTAAAAGCTTGGAAGGCGGCGGGGATTAACCGCTTTTCTTTGGGCGTGCAGGCCTTTGACGATGAAGTGCTTAGGTTTTTGGGGCGGAGGCATAACGGCAAAGAGGCGCTGGCGGCGCTTGAAAATACGCTGGAAGTCTTTGCCAATGCTTCGTTTGACATGATTTATGCTTAACCGGAGCATACCGCCGAAAAATGGCGGCAGCAGCTTGCGTTTGCGCTTTCGTTTAAGGCGCCTCACATGTCCTTGTATCAACTGGCGATAGAGCCGCCGAGCGTCTTTTATAAGCAAGGTTTAGAGCCGATTGCCGAGGACGAAGCGGCAAACTTATATGAGCTGACGGACGAGATGATGAGGGCGGCAGGTATTCCTTGGTATGAAATATCAAACTACGCGCGAAAAGGGGCGCAAAGCCGCCATAATCTTACCTATTGGCGCTATGGGGAATATATCGGCATAGGTCCTTCGGCGCACGGGCGAGTGCGGCTTAAAGGCGGGGAACTTTATGCGACCGAACAGGTGCGGGCGCCTTTTAACTGGTTGAAAGCAAAGGATAAAAATGCCGAAGTGGTCCTTTTGACCGCAGAGGAAAAGCGCGAGGAACAGGTGCTTATGGGGCTTAGGACAAAGGAAGGGGTGGACTTGAGCTTGGTTAATACCATAAAGGCGCGGGAGTATGCCGAAGAAGGGCTGCTTGCGTTTGAAAACGGCAGAGTCTACCCGACTTTAGCGGGAAGGTTGGTTTTGGATACGGTGATAGAAGGGGTTACGGGTTAAAGGTTAAGGTTGGTGCGGGGGTGCAAAATTTGCTAGGAATTAGAAAGGGCTTGATGTATAAGAGGCTATAACTATTTATTTTGGGAGTTAATAAAGTGGCAGATGATTTAGAGGAACTGCAAAGACGCGCGCTTTTAAGAGAAGTTGACGAGGAAGTTCGCAACGATGAGCTTAAAGCTTTATGGAAAAAGTATCGCTTTTATGTTATCAGCGCGGCGATACTTGCCTTATTGGGAGCCTTTGTCTTTGAAGGCATAAAATACTATAAACAGGAAGTTTCGGCACAGGACAGCATAGCTTTTACAAGAGCGCTTAATGCCGCGGTGGCAGGTGATGTAACCTCTGCCAGAGTGGATTTGGAAGCCGTGATGAAAGACCGTGCGACCGGATATGCAGAGCTTGCCGCCCTTCGCTCCGTTTCGCTTTTGGAAAAAGAAGGCCAGAGCGAGGAAGCTATGGCTTTGCTATACGAAATCCGCGGCACAAAGGACTTTTCCGAGCCGGCGCGTAATGTCGCAACGGTGGCTATCGCGCAAAGGCTTATGGACGCAGATAAGCCCGATTATGCCGAGGTGAAAAAGCTCCTTTCTCCCTTGGCGGCAGAAGGCTCCGCGTGGAAAAATATCGCAGGCGAGATGTTGGCGGCTTTGCCTAAGTAGATTTTGGTGAAAGTAATATGGCAAAAATAAAGCGTTTTATAAGGTTTTGGGTGGTCTTGGCGGCGGCGGTTTTGTCGGCGGCAGTGCTTTTGCTTATGCTTGCGGGGTGTTCGTGGTTGGGTAGCTCCGGCAAGCCGAAAGCCGAGGGCGAGCGCTTGTCCGTCCTTGCGCATGATACGGCTCTTACCGCCGATGAGGGCGCGGACGAAGTCAAAATCGTCCTTCCCGAGCCCGTCTATACCCTATCGTGGGAGCAAGCGGGCGGCAATTCCAAGCACCTGATGGAGCATTTGGAGCTGGAAATTGCGCCAAAACTTTTATGGGATGTAAGTATCGGTGAAGGGGCCTCGGACGAAAATTTTATCCTTGCCGAGCCGATTATCGCCGAAAAGAAAGTTTTTGTCATAGATTCCGAAGGGGAGCTTTCCGCTTTTGATTTGGAAACAGGTGCAGAGGTTTGGAGCAAGTCGCTTTTAGCAGGTGATGATAATGATACTCTTGGCGGGGCAGGGCTTGCTTATGCAGACGAAAAGGTGTTTGCGACTACCGGCTCGGGGCGCTTGTATGCGCTTTTGGCCGAAACGGGCGAGGTGTTGTGGGAGAAGAACCTTTTATCCCCTTTGCGCTCGGCGCCGACCGTTTATGAAGGCAAGCTGTTCATAGTCTCTCTTGATAATCGTATCACGGCGTTTGATTTGGAGACGGGCGAGAAGGCTTGGGATTATGATGCGGTGGCCGAAAGCACGACTTTCCTGGGTTCGCCTGCGCCCGCCGCGGGTGGAAAAGTCGTCGTTGCGGCATTTTCTTCGGGTGAGATTTTCGCCTTTAAAGCCGAAAACGGCGTGCCGATTTTCTCAGATGCGCTGGTGCCCGTGCGGCAGGGCAGCTTTATCACCGGCTTGTCCGCGATAAAGGGGCGGGTCGTCCTTAGCGATGATATGATGTTCGCATCTTCCGGCGGCGATGTGACTGCGGCGATTTCCGTAAAGACCGGCGAACGCGCTTGGGAAAAAGGGTTCGGCTCGGATAGCCAACCTTGGGGCGCGGGGGATTTCCTTTTCATGGTCGCGAATACCGGCGAGGCTATGGCAATAGAACAAAAGACGGGCAAAATCCTGTGGATTACACCGCTTAACCTATGGAAGGACGAAGAGGATAAAGAAGGGCGCATAAGTTGGTATGGTCCCGTGCTTGCCGGAGAGAGGCTGCTAATCACGGGCTCGGACGGCTCTTTGGTTGAGATTAACCCCATAAACGGGGAAATTATGTCGTCGGCAAAAGTGGCGGAAGGGTTTTCCATTTCTCCGGTCGTGGCAGATGCGACTTTGGTGCTTTTGGGTGACGACGGCAGGTTAAAGGCGTTTCGCTAATGAAAACAGTTGCAATCATAGGGCGAACCAATGTCGGAAAATCCACGCTTTTCAACCGCCTTATCGGCAGGAAAAAGGCCATTGTGCATGACCGCGCGGGCGTAACACGCGATCGCCGCGAGGGTATGGGCAAGCTGTTTGATTTAGCCTTTAAGCTGGTGGATACCGCGGGGCTTGAGGAGACCGGCGAGCTCGCCAAGGCTATGTGGGAACAGACGGAAATTGCTATCGATGAAGCCGATGTGCTTTTGTATATGATTGATTCTAAAGCAGGAATTACTCCGCAGGATAAGAAGCTTGCCGCCTTTTTGCGAAGGAAGAACAAGCCGACGCTTTTGCTTGCCAATAAAAGCGAAGGAAAAGCGGGGCTGGACGGGCTTGCCGAAGGTTACGGGCTCGGGATAGCGGAGCCTTTGCCCATATCGGCGGAGCACGGCGAGGGTATGGACGGGCTTTATTTGCGGCTTAAAGAATATATTGAGCCCGTGGAAGGTGCGAGACTTTCCAGACGCCAGCAAAAGAAAAAAGAGCTGGCGGCGAAGGAGGGGCAAGAAGTGCCTGAAGGGGAAGAGGCTGCCTTTGCCGCCGAGCCGGAAGAAAAGCAAATTAAAATCGCGATTGTCGGGCGACCTAATGTCGGAAAGTCAACTTTGGTTAATAGGCTTTTGGGTGAGGCGAGGGTCTTGACGGGTCCGATTGCGGGCATTACGCGCGACGCCATCAGCATTCCTTTTTCCTATGAAGGCAAAGAGCTTGAA
>CACZRW010000132.1 GCA_902783675.1 uncultured Pseudomonadota bacterium
AATAGGCGAGGCTATAAAGTATTGCAAATCAGCAGGAGCAGACGAGGTCATTCTAATCGGCTCCTTACGCCGTCCTTCTTTCAAAGAGCTCAGTATGGATTTATGGACCGCCCGAAGGGTCGCAAAAATAGGGCTTTCCATCTTTGGCGATGACAGTATTCTTTCCACTATTGTCAAGGAAATTGAGAAGGAAGGCTTTAAGGTAAAAGGGATCCAAGAGATACTTCCCGAACTTTTGGTTCCTGCCGGATTATACACAAAACATAAACCCGGCAAGCGAGCAAAAATAGACATAAATCGCGGTATGGAAGTTTTGCAAGAGCTCGGCAAACTTGATATCGGACAATCCGCAATAATCCAGCAGGGCATGGTAATCGGGGTCGAAGCGATAGAAGGCACCGACGCCCTTATCAAGCGTTGCAAAGATTTGATGCGTAAAGGCGAAGCAGGTGTCTTGGTAAAGATGAAAAAAGTCGGGCAGGAAACCCGTGTTGATCTTCCCACGATTGGCGTGACTACTGTCGAAAACGCTCATGCTTCGGGATTGCAGGGCATAGCTTTTGAGGCAGGAGCGACTTTGGTCGTTGATTTTGACGCCGTAGTCGCCAAGGCGAACGAGCTTGGGCTTTTCCTCATTGCCATAAACAAGGGAGATAAGCTCTAGATGTCGGATAATAGCGCACCACCCCTTATATATTTGATTGCAGGTGAAGCCTCGGGAGATTTGCTGGCATCTCGCTTAATGATTGCATTAAAGGACAAAACCAATGGTAAAGTTGCTTTTGCCGGTGTAGGCGGTGCGACCATGAAAGAGCAGGGCTTTAATACTCTGTTTGATAATTCCGAACTGGCAGTTATGGGCTTAGCCGAGGTATTGCCAAGGATACCTAAAATTATGCGCCTTATCAGGCAAGTAATTAGCGATATTAAAGCCAAGCAGCCTGACATAGTCATTACCGTTGACAGTTGGGGCTTTTCGGACCGTATTCATCGCAGATTGCGAGGCATAAACATTCCTCACATCCATTATGTTGCGCCGCAGGTTTGGGCTTGGAAAGCAAGGCGCGCTGCCAAAATGGCAAGCAAAGTTGACGGGCTTTTAACGCTCCTTCCTTTTGAAAATAAGTATTTTACCAAATACGGTATTGATACGGTTTGTGTCGGTCATCCTGTAGTGGAAGGATTTATTTCCGCCAGCATTCAGAAAGATTTTAAAAAGCTGCACAACATTCCCCAATCCGCAAAAGTCCTTTGCGTCCTTCCCGGCAGCCGCCACAATGAAATCCGCTATTTGCTTCCCGTTTTTGCCAAGACGGTTAAACTTATGCAAGACAAATATCCGGACTTACACATCGCTATTCCCACGGTTGCTGCCGTTGCTAAAGATGTAGAAAACGCCGTATCCTCTTGGCAAAACACCATTGTATTACCTGACATAAAAGATAAAGCTTCTGCCTTCGCCATATCGGATTTAGCTTTAGCCGCTTCGGGAACTGTGTCGTTAGAGCTTGCCATGGCAGGCGTCCCCCATATCATCGGCTATAAACTAAGCCCCATTACCGCTTACTTTGCCAAGAAGATTTTAAAAATAAAATATGTTAATTTAATCAATATTATTGCGGATAAACTTATTATCCCCGAGTGCCTTCAGGATTATTGCACCCCGCAGATTCTATTTGAGAACTTACGAAGGCTTTTAGATGATAAAGCCGTGGCAACCGAGCAACTTTCCGAAGCAAAAGAAGTGCTGGCGCAGATAGGATATGGCGGTGAGCAAACTCCCAGCGCCAAGGCCGCGGATAAGGTTCTGGATGTTATTGCCAAGCGACATAAGGGAAAATAAATGCTTTCTCGCATTAAAGAGATTTTATACGCCGAACAACCTCGCTGGGAACTTTGGCTTCCTTTTTCGCTTGCGTCGGGTATAGCTGTTTACTTTTTACTTCCGTTTGAGCCTCCTTCTTACCTTGGCTTGATTTTAGTGCTAATCAGCGTGCCTTTTATCTTTTGGGAAAAGAAGAAACAAGACTACATTTTCTTTTCCCTCTTTTTATTTTTGTTTGCGCTTGGCTTTGCCATTTCATCTATTCGGGCAGATTATCTTTCCGCTCCCGTTTTGGAAAAGAAAACCAAAACCGTCACTGTTAAGGGCGAAATATCATCAACCGATATCAAAGGAACAGGACAACGCCTTGTCTTTGAGCAACCCGAAATTGTCGGCTGGGATAAAGAAAATATTCCGCGCAAAATACGCATAAAAGTCAATGGGTTAAATAACAAAGTTGTTGCAGGGGATAAAGTGGAATTAAGGGCGGTTTTAATGCCTCCGCCCATGCCCTCAATGCCCTCGGCCTACGACATTCCACGCAAGTTTTGGTTTGAGCAACTTGGCGCGGTCGGTTATGCCGTGTCCAAGGTTAAGATTATTTCCGAAGCATCATCTTTTAAGGGGTGGCTTGATCGCGTTCGGTCTAAAATTAACTTCAGTATTATGGATCGCCTTCCCAAAGATGAAGCGGGGATAGCAATGTCATTGGTTACGGGCGAGCAGGGTGGTAATTCAAAACAAATTGCGGAAAGTTACCGAGCTTCGGGCATAGCGCACATGCTGTCGGTTTCGGGTGTGCACATGAGCATGCTTGCGGGGCTCGTCTTTGGAATACTGCGGTTGTTCTTTGCACTCTTTCCCGGTATTTGCCTTCGCTATAACACCAAGAAGATAAGTGCGGCAATCGCCATTATCATCACTTTTTGCTACCTTTTGATATCGGGAATGGCAATACCTGCGCAAAGATCCTTCATAATGGTGACGGTTGTTTTAATGGCGGTGATATTAGATAAGCAAGCCATATCCATGCGTTCAATCGGTATTGCGATGATACTTGTTTTGCTAATCCACCCCGAAGCTTTAATGAGTGCCAGTTTTCAAATGTCCTTTGCTGCCGTTTACGCACTGATAGCGGCATTTGAAATCGGAGCGGGCAAACTTCACCGCAACATTTTAAAAGACAAAAAGCCCAAGAATTACATTTTATACCTGCTTATTATTTGGATACTCGGCACGGCGATTACGGATTTTGTGGCAAGCTCGGCAACTACGCCGTTTGCTATATACCATTTCAACCGCTATGCCACTTACAGCATGCTTTGCAATCTGCTGACCGCTCCGATTTTAGGCATTGTAGTTATGCCGGCACTTTTGGTGGCAATGCTTCTGCTTCCGTTTAACCTAGCAAGCTATCCTTTGGATATAGCCGGCTTTGGTATAAATCTGATGAACAAGACAGCGCTTTGGATAGAAAGCCTGCCGCACTCGGTCTTTGTGATACCGGCGATGCCTGCTTGGGGTTTAGGCCTTGCCGTCATCGGCGGCGCATGGCTTTGCTTGTGGCAAACTCGCTGGCGATTGCTGGGTTTGATTCCCATAGCCTTGGGCATGATGTCCCCACTTACACACAAAGCTCCCGACCTTGTCACCTCGCAAGGCGGCGGAGTTTTTGCGGTCCTCACTCCCGAGAGCAAACTTCTCATTGAACCGAGCAGGGGCGATAAAATGGCAAAGGAAACTTGGCTCAGCAAAAATGGTGAGGACTACAACGCCTACGATACCAAGAAGGCAAAGAAACTTTGGCTATCGGGCTTTACCGCCGCGGATGGCGATCCGTCTTTCTTCTGCTCATCTACTACCTTGTGCCATTATAAGGCAAAGGGCAAACATATCGCCATCGCCTACGATTACGATGCGCTAAAGGAAGCTTGCGCCACTGCCGACATAGTCGTATCCAAAGTCAACGCCAAGAAAGAATATTGCCGCGCGCCGTATTTAATTGAGCGTAAAGGTATGTGGAAGTCCGGCTCGCACGCTGTTTGGCTGGAAAAAGGCGGCAATGTAACCATAAGAAGCTCGGCGGACGAAATGGGCTCTCGCCCTTGGACACCGAAATAAAAAACCACCCTGACGGATGGTCATTTTAATGGTGCGGATAGTCGGAATGTCCTACGCAAGCAAAGCTTGCTCCGTTCATCTGCGTTCGCTTTGCTCACTGCGATTCCGAACCTTCGGTTCGCTTCTGCTATCCTCAATTACCATTAAAAAACCACCCTGACGGATGGTCATTTTAATGGTGCGGATAGTCGGAATCGAACCGACACGGGATTACTCCCAACAGATTTTAAGTCTGTTGTGTCTACCAGTTCCACCATATCCGCACAACCTTAAGACAAGGCGCACACTTTAGCACACTTTTACAATAAGTGAAGTGTTTTTTGCCGTTCACTCCGCTTTATCGCACATTTTTCCCAATTCCCATTTGCTTTTTTGCCGCTCCTCCTTATAATCCCCGTATCAACGACGGACATAATCCGGACAACATGTATGAGGTTTGTTATGAAGTTTCCTATATCAATTTTCAGCTTTTTTCCTAAAGAGTCTCCCATTCGCGACCTGATAAAGCACTATGATTTCATAGAAAAGGGCTCAAAACTAATCCCCGAGACTTTTGCCTGCTATGCCGAGCCGAAGCAAAGCAAGGACTTCGAATCACTTAAGCAACAGGTCGATGAAATAGAGGAACAGGCGGACAGGGTTAAGCGTAAAATCCGCAATCACATGCCCCGCGGCATTTTTATGCCCGTGGACAGGACGATATTTTTCAACTTCACCCGCTCGCTGGACGATGTTTTGGATTGCGCCCAAGACGCTCTTAACTGGCTTTCCATAAAGCGCATAAATGTTCCCGCTTTCCTAAAGAAAGAGCTGGACGATTATCTCCAGAACATCCTTGTAAGCGTAACGATTTTGCGCCCCGCACTGGAAGGCACGATTGAGATTGTGGGCGGCGGCACCGTTAATCGCGAAGAGGTAAAGACCCTATGCCGCAATGTCATTCTTCACCACGACGAAGTGGGAGCGCAGAAGCGCGCCATTATCGCCAAGTTATATAACGCCGACATTCCTTTCAAAGACATGTATCAGCTTTTAAAGTTCATTGAAGAAATGTATGACTCCAGCCATAACACCGAGCGCTGTTCGGACATGCTCCGCGCGATGTTGGCGAAATAAAGTAGGAAACATCAATAGGGCCTCCTTATGGACAACTACACAATAATTCTTATAATTTCGGTGATATCAGGCTTTCTGATGGCGTTCAGCATGGGCGCTAATGATGTTTCCAATGCCATGGCATCATCGGTGGCCGCAAAAGCAGTTACCATAAAGCAAGCCATTTTCATCGCCGCCGCACTCAATTTTATTGGTGCGGTTTTTTTAGGCTCTGCGGTTACCGGCACCATAGCAAAGGGCATAGTCTCGCCCGATATTTTCCCCGACTCCTACCTTTTTGTGCTGGGAATGCTTGCAGCGCTTTTGTCCGCGGGACTATGGGTATTGCTGGCGTCCTTCACGGCATTTCCGGTTTCCTCGACTCATTCCATAGTCGGCAGTTTGATAGGCTTTGGGGTGGTGGCAGGACATGCCGCGGATATCCATTGGGGCACACTCGGGATAATTTTCATAGCATGGCTTCTGGCACCGATAATAGGCGGCACAATATCTTTCATAGTATTCACCACCATAAGAAGCTTTATTCTGTTTCAAAAAAAGATACTTTACCATGCACTTTTCTGGGCGCCGTTTTGGATAGGAATGACAATCGACATTATCCTGTTGTCTCTCATTTACCGCACGCCTTTTGGCAAAGACCTTGCCGTTCCTTGGTATGCTTCGCTTGCACTTGCCGTGGCGATCATCTGCCTTTGCGTAGGGGTGGGCTTAGCCATACGCCGCCGCCTTGCTTCCTCGCGCCCGCATAAGCAAGCGGAAAAGGTTGAAAAAATCTTTGGCAAGATGCAAGTATCCACCGCCTGCTTTATGGCCTTATCCCAAGGCTCGAACGATGTTGCCAACGCCATAGGTCCTGTCGCGGCGATTATCATGATGATTGGCAAGGTCCAAGGCGCCGACGCCGATACTCAAATCCCGCTTTGGCTTTTGATTATGGGCGGAGTTGGTATTGCCATAGGTATTGCTCTGCTTGGCAAGAATGTTATGACCACCTTGGGAGAAAAGATAACCAAGCTCAACCACACCCGAGGCTTCGCGGTAGAGTTCAGCGCCTCGACTACGGTATTACTGGCATCTAACCTGGGGCTTCCGGTATCTACCACGCACGCCTCGGTCGGCGCCATCACGGGAGTAGGAATGGCTCGCGGCATTGGCGCCATAGACATAAGAGTAATCGCCAAGATATTCCTTTACTGGCTGATAACGATTCCCGTATCAGCCACGACTTGCGCACTTATCTTTTGGATTTTACAGATGCTTTTCAGGTAACGAACCCCACCACCCGGCGGGTTTTCTTTGGGGCGAATAGCGGGATTCGAACCCACGGCATCCAGAGCCACAATCTGGCGCTCTACCAACTGAGCTATATTCGCCACCGACACTCACGCTTGCGTTCCATGGCAAGCATAGGGGAGGGAACATATCATCTTCCCCCTTAAAAAGTCAAGTCCTGATTTAGTATTTTCTGCCCCTTTATTATCGCTTGCAAGAAAATAAAAAGCTGATAATTTAAAAAACCAGGTGAGGATCTACGACCTCGCTCAGGGTCTCACAGCCCTTTCTAGAAGGATAGGTCGTTTTCGTAGGCGGCCGCAAGATTATGACATTTGCTTCCATGGGGCAAATGTCAGCATACATGGTTATGGTTTTTAGCAATCATTGCCGCATCATCTTTCCTTCTTTTTGGGTTGTGAACATCCGCTTGCACAGGGGCAGGACGCTTTTTGCCTGTGCGAGGCACACGAATACTTTTGTGATTAAATGAGTGTTTGCGATGAAAGGCGGTTTAGAAATGAAAGTTCAAGGTTCAAAGACAAGTAAAGCGGCGCCAGCCGCAGAATACAAAGGCGAACAAAAGGGCTCATTATTGCTTGAGGCGATAGTTGTCCTTGGCATGATAGCGACCTTTACGCCGATGTTATACAAACATGTCGCGGACCGAC
>CACZRW010000133.1 GCA_902783675.1 uncultured Pseudomonadota bacterium
AACATCGTCGATGGGAAAGAGACAGTTAGCGTAATTCCCTGGGCGATCTAAGAGGGTGGAGATGAGGGCAGGAGATTGGTGAGTAAAGCCATTGTGGTCTTGACGCCAACAGGTGCTAGTCGAGAGGAGATTGGCGGAAGGGATGGGGTCGCGCCATTTGACATCTTTTGACTGTTGGAGGAATTTAAGATGTTGGAGAATCTGGGAGATAATAATAGTGAAGAAAGATTCGTAGCTAGTCATCATAGCGTCGTGGCCGGCAAGGAGATGGCCGAGCATGGTAGCAAAGAGGGTATTCTCGGAGAGAAGCTCGATGATGTGGCCAGAGTCGGATTCGGGAAGGTCCCAAGGTTCGGTCGGCATTGCCCAGGCGCGAGTGGTGGCAGTATAAGTTTCGTCGAGCTTATTGCTAGTGGTTTCGTCAGGGGAGAAAAGGTAGAAATCCTTGTCGGCTTTTAGTTGGTTTGTCAAGCATGAGCCGAAAGCTTCGGCAGGAGAATATAATTCGGAGCCGGGGTTTAAGATTGCTGAGCCGACCCTATCCTCCGTGTCGCCGGGGTCGCGCCCGCCCGCCGTTGCGGGGGTCGCGCCCCTATCGCTAGCTCGTAAGCTGCGCAATGCGCCACGGAGGATAGGGTCGTGCTCAGTAATCTCGAGTCCGTCTTCGTCCTCTCGCAGGTCATGCAATGTGCTACGGGGGATAGGGTTATACCCAGCAATTTTGAACCCATCTTCATTATTAAACAGTTCGTCGAAGCGGTAGGAGCGGAGCCAGTCTTCGAGGAGGGCGAGCTGAACGGGGTCGGTCTTGGCATTTTTTAGGGGGATTTGATGAGCGAGATAGTTGCCGGCAACCTTTTGGCCATCGACGTAAGTAGGGCCGGTGAGACCCTTTTTGGTCTTTAAGATTAAGAATGGGGGGTGAGTGGGGTCGGTAGCGAAAATGGTACGGGCGTCGGTCAGCTTTTCTTGGAAAACTTCAGGATCGGGACCGTCGATGAGAAGTGGAGTGAAACCAAAGCCACGAAGGAGTTGGAAGAGTTCCCTTTCGGACTTTCTGGCAGAGATAGTGGGGCCAGAAATCTTATAACCGTTAAGATGTAAAATTGGAAGGACGCGACCATTGGACGAAGAGGAGAGGAGCTTATTGAGATTGAGACTGGCAAGAGTGGTAGCGGTCTCAAATTCGCCATCGCCAATAATTACTGCGACACGTTTCTTTGGGTCATTTAAAGCATAGCCGTAGGCGGTAGCGAGAGCATAACCCAATTCGCCACCTTCGCAGATAACTCCAGGGGTAATAGGACTAGCGTGGGAGGGGAAACCACCAGGCCAGGAGAAATTTTTACAGATGTAGGCAAGACCGTCTAGGTTTTGCGTGGCGTTTTTATCGATTTTTTCGAGATCGCCATCGAAGAAGAGGTTGGCCTGAAGGGCAGGAAAACCATGACCGGGGCCAACGACGATGTGGAGATCGGGGTTATTGCCAAAGAAAGCTTTAAGGTTGGCATAGATGATATTGAGGCCCGGGCAAGTACCCCAGTGACCAAGAAGGCGAGATTTTATATCGTCTGGCCTAAGAGGGCGCTCGAGGAGAAAATCGTTTTGAAGAAAAAGTTGGGCGACGGAAATATAGTCCGTTGCACGAATGCGTTTCTTGATGTAGTCTATACTAAATATGCCCGACCCGTTCATAGTACTATTATAACATGGAATCCTAGGAATCACCTATCAAAATTTTAATGGTTTAATATAGTTTCTGATGTTCTGGCTTTATCTATTTGCTCCAGTAGTGGTGCTTTAACTCTAGTTACACCTATCTACTCATCCTATCTCCTTTTTCACTAGGGAGTTCGAGGAAACAACTAAAAACCGAAACCGAGTAGGCGCGAAGCGCTTACGACACAAGGTTACGAGCGAAAAGGAAGCGCTGGGAGCGTTTCCTTTTCTGAGTAACCGCAGTGACGTCTCCTAAGACTCGGAAACACACCTAGCGGGGTACCCGCTGCAGCGATTGTTGCTGCGCCGGCCCACGCCGCTACTAAAGAAGTACAGATCGTACGCGTTGCTAGCACTAGAATACTTAGTAGAAGACCAATAGTACCCGTACCCACTAGAGGAGCGACTATTGAGCGAACCACTGCCGGCGTAGCCAGAACGGACAAAGTTAAAGGGTGAAGCGATGATCTTACTAAAAGAACTATTTCTTAAACCATAAAGATTAAATACATTGTCATAGGTCTTTACGGAACCATCTGTAGTGCCAGTACCAGAACCAGTAGGATCACCGTTCATACCGGGGAGTCTCCAGCCTTTAGGGCAGACGGAGCCAGTAGGGTTGTAGTCTGTACTGGAGTCAGTACAAGCAGTACCACCAGTAGCA
>CACZRW010000134.1 GCA_902783675.1 uncultured Pseudomonadota bacterium
CTTGCCGGATTCGTACAGTTCATTAAAGGTATGGAAGAACTCGACCTGGGTCTGTTCTTTCCGCTCCAGGAACTGGATATCGTCGATTAGAAGAAAATCGGCATTTCTGTATTTTTCACGGAAATCGTCATATTTACCGCTCTGGATCGTCGCGATGAACTCGTTGACGAAACGTTCACAGTTTACGTAAACGACCTTCTTGGAAGGCATCTTCGCCATAACGGCATTACCTACAGCATGCATCAGGTGTGTCTTACCTAAGCCCGAACCGCCGTAGAGGAAGATGGGATTATACTGTTTACCGCCTTCAGCTACGGAAACACAGGCAGCATGTGCGAAGCGGTTTCCGGCACCGACGATAAAAGAATCAAAAGTATAAGCTGTATTCAGCTGGGATGCGGAGTTTTCCGTATTCATGGACGGCGCACTGGAGGTGTGCTGATGGATCATGTCCAAAGTAAGGGAAGATTCCGGAAGCTCGATCTTCACGTCCAGTTCTTTACCGATCGCGGCGGAAATACAGTTTCTGATCAGAGGGATCATCGGGATGACCTGCTCCTGGGAAAAGGAGTCCGGGGTCGTAAGGATGAGGAGGTCGTTATTGGAAAAAGCAGGGGTCAACGGCTGAATGAATGTCTTGAACTTGATGTCAGACACTTCGTCCTTTAATAAAGTCAACGTTTGACTCCAGATCCTGCTCGCTTCCATACTATCCACCCACTAAAATTTCCGCTATTTACGTGCTTTGGCTCCAGCGAAGATAAAAAGTAGAATAATCATATCAGAATTTTCCACTTTCCGAAAGTATCTGTTATAATAATTCGCGAAGAAATTTTCTTGCCGGGGAATATATGTTTAGAAAAAGAAACGGTGACATCAATTGGAGAAATATAATCCTCACAGGCGTAGCTTTGATATGTCTGATAGTCGGTGTCGTCCTTCTTCTTATCGATCCCATTAAGAACTATAAGCGCCAGAAGATCACGGATGACATGATGGAGAGCATCGTGGAAGTCAGCCAGGCGACATTCGTGGTCAAGTCTTCCGGTAATGAAGTCAGCGGCGAGGAATTCGAATATTACTATGGTGAAGAAGAAGCGGGCGGAAGCCAGCTCGACTATAAGACCATCGTGGCAGAGCTTCCTGAAGAGGTCGTTCTCAATGCTCTCGGCACGATCTCCATTCCTTCAGTAGATATCAATATCCCGCTTTGGGACGATGCGACCATCGTTTCTCTCCGCTATGGTGCCGGCCGTCTGAAAGACACAGCGGATCCGGGTCAGGAAGGGAATATGACGATCCTCGGACACAGAATGCGTGCTGCAGGTAAGCTTTTCCACAGTCTCGGAGATGTGCAGATCGGTGATAAGATCGAGATCTCCACTATCGATGGACATGTATATACCTATGTGGTCGATACGATCTATGAGGCTGTAGAGCCTTCGGATCTTGACAAATATATCGACATCGACGACGGAACGGGCAAGCAGGTGACACTTGTGACCTGCACACCGCTGGGTGTTGCTACCCACCGTTTACTGGTCGTCGGACATCTTTCGGAGTGAAGCGGAGGAAGAAATGGCATCGATCCGGTTTCACATCGCAGTGTTTTCCGCAAAATGTACACATCTGGCGCTCCGTCTGATGGGGCGCGGCGCGACGACCCTTCCCGGCAAGGTAGCTGTCAAGATCGATCCGAAGATCCTGAAAAAGCTCTGTGAGGGAAGAAACTGTGTGACCATTACCGGTACCAACGGCAAGACCACCACGACTCACATGATCACCGATATCTTCAGAAACTGCGGCTATACCGTAGTCACCAACGTATCCGGTGCGAACCTTCTTTCCGGTGTGACCACTTCCATGATCTTCGGCATGAAGGACATGAAGAAAGCGGAAAAAGAAGGAAGGAAGATCATCTGCGTTCTGGAGACCGATGAAGCGGCCTACGGGAAGATCGCCTGCCAGATCATGCCGAAAGTATCCGTAGTAACGAATCTTTTCAGAGATCAGCTGGACC
>CACZRW010000135.1 GCA_902783675.1 uncultured Pseudomonadota bacterium
ATGGATGACTTTGTACAGCTTCTGCAGGAGCAGGGCGCCATGGGAGGCTTCTGATCTTGGAACCCATCATGAAACTTTCCGGAATTACAAAGGACTATTTCATCGGTTCCCCCAATGAACTCCATGTGTTAAAGGGCATCGATCTTGAGGTGTTCGAAGGAGAGTTCGTGGCGGTTGTGGGTGCTTCGGGATCCGGAAAATCCACCCTGATGAACATCATCGGGGCGCTGGACCGGCCCACTACGGGAAACTATATCCTTGACGGCATCGATGTCATCAAGGCAAAGGACGGGGAACTGTCCCATATCAGGAACCAGAAGATCGGGTTCGTATTTCAGACTTACAATCTTATTGCCAAGACCAATGCCTTAAAGAACGTGGAGATGCCCATGCTGTATGCGGGCATGTCCGGCAGGACCAGAGTGGCAAGGGCCAGACAGCTGCTGAAACTGGTGGGTATGGAAGACAGGCTCCGGCATCTGCCCGAGGAACTGTCCGGGGGACAGAAACAGCGGGTTGCCATTGCCCGGGCTATGGCCAACGATCCGGCCATCATCCTTGCGGATGAGCCTACCGGGGCCCTGGACTCCGAGACGGGACGTCTCGTCATGGATATCTTTCACCAGCTGCACGAGGAACGGGGTAAGACCATCATCCTCATCACTCATTCCCCGGAACTTGCGGAAGAGACCCAGCGGGTGATCACCATCAAGGACGGCCTTATCACGGGAGAACGACCGGGAACCGGAATGAAGGAGGGAGGTGATGACGGGTCATGATGCTGTTTGAGAACATCAGGCTGGCCCTTACCAGTCTCATCGCCAACAAGATGCGTGCCCTCCTCACCATGCTGGGGATCATTATCGGGATCGCTTCCGTCATCGCCATCATGACAGTGGGGAATTCCGTGACCAATAATATCACGGACTCCATGGAATCCATGGGGGTGAATAATGTCATGGTTTCCGTCCAGCAAAGGGAAGAGGAGAAGGAGAGCCGGGAAGACGGCGTTACCTTCGGCTCCGTCCCCGTTTCCGATACCCTGGAGGAAAAGGATTTAATAACGACCGATATGTTATATGAGTTCACGGAACGCTACAAGGATGAGATCAAGGCCATCTCCGTTAACGTTTCCCTGGGACAGGGGCAGGCCCTTGACGGGAACCTCTACGCCAACGTGACCATGACGGGGGTGAGTCTGGGATATTTTGCGGCCAACGATCTGGATCTTGCCACGGGCCGGTATTTTTCTCCCAAGGAAATGGAGGAAGGGGCCATGGTGGCCCTGGTTTCCGAAAAACTGGTGAACAATATGTTCAAGGGAGACACGGAGAGTGCCATCGGTCAGAGTCTTCAGGTCAGCGTGGACGGAAGATTCTATCATCCCGTCATCGTGGGGGTCTATGAATATGAGGAATCCCCTTACATGATCTCCCTTTCTTCCGATAAGGATGTACGGACCGATGTCTATCTGCCCCTTAGGACGGTGACGGAGATCCGCCACGTTACGGGCTTTGCCGGTTTTACCGTGGTGTCCGCCACCGATGCGGATCCCAACAGACTGGCGGATGAAACGAAACAGTTCTTCAATGTCTATTACCGGAATAACCGGAATTTCGAGATCTCGGCCTTCAGTCTCTCCTCCATGGTGGATATGATGTCTACCATGATGGGTACCGTGACCACGGCCCTTTCCGTTATCGCGGGCATCGCCCTGCTGGTGGGAGGGATCGGCGTCATGAACATCATGCTGGTATCCATTACGGAGCGTACCAGGGAGATCGGCACCCGTAAGGCTCTGGGAGCACCCAACAGCTCCATCCGGGTGCAGTTCATCGTGGAATCCATCGTGATCTGTCTCATCGGCGGAGTCATCGGGATCATCATCGGGGTTTCCGCGGGCATGGGACTTGCCAAATACCTGGGTACCCCTGCATCCCCTTCCGTATCCAGCATCATCCTTGCCATTTCCTTTTCCATGGCCATCGGCGTGTTCTTCGGCTATTATCCCGCCAACAAAGCCGCCAAGATGGATCCCATCGAAGCGCTGAGATACGAATAGAAAGAATTTTGCACAAGACCCCTGCGTTATGGTAAACTGATAGGAGTTGTCCCGGGACAACTCCTTTTTTGGTAATTTACGATATTATGGCTCAAGATCAGGACAATTTCGAACTGAATACAATGGACCTTTCCTCCTTGGAGCTGGAAGCCTTTGACATCAACAATGTGAGCGACGATCTTGCGGAAGAGCATCGCAGGGCCACCAGCTTTGACAGGAACGATGTGAAGGACTTTACGGAGAACCTGAGCGACGTCTCCTACAAGATGCAGAATTTCGACCTTCTCGGAGAAGATCCGGAAGACGGGGATTTTGATTCCGAACAGGAGCCGGAAGAGGATCCGGAGGATCGTTTCGGGGATATGGATCCCGAGGATACCTTCGAGGATCCGGAAGACGGCGTGGACGACATCCTGGAAGCGGGAGGCCGCTATGAGGCGTCCGGCCCCTCCGTCAGAACCTCCGGGAGTAAAAAGAAACGGCCCTCCGGCCGCAGGGGAAGGAGCCGCAGACGGTTCCCTTATCTTTGGGCGGTGATCTTTATCGCCCTTCTTTCCGTGGCTACCGTTCTGATCTACAGGATCCTGAGCCGGCCCGCTGTGCCGGTGACCGAAAATACGCCTTCCGTGGAAGTCAGTTCTCTTTCTCCGGAGCCGGGAGAGGATCAAACGGGAACCGATTCATCTTCCGCTCCCCGGGATACGGAGTTTCACAATGACAAAATGGGAGATGCGGTACTGTCCCATATTGCCCGGGCCTTAAGGGCCGGGGAAGAGGCTTACAGGAAACGTCCCCCCACAGTGGAACTCACCGACGCAAACCGGGACGATTTCGTTAA
>CACZRW010000136.1 GCA_902783675.1 uncultured Pseudomonadota bacterium
CTGGGTAGTCGTTGCTCTGATGGCGGCGGCCTTGGTGCCCGCGGTCGCGCTGGCGGATAGCGCTCTCCCGCTAAGAATTGGAACGCAAGAGGTCGCCTCTTACGACCTGTGGGTCGCCGGGACGCAGGTGACGAGCGACAACGCACGAGATGTGTTCGGCGACGGCAAAGTGAGCTATGCGCCGGCAACATCCGCAGGTCCCGCGACTCTGACTTTGAAGGGCTACAGCGGCGGCGCGGCCTACTTCGACGCGTTCGAAGGCAGGAACGGAGCCCTTCTGGGCATCTACGCCAAGGGCGACCTGACAATCGACCTGGCGGAAGGGGCCACGAACACGATTGCGGGCGCCTCGTATAGCGGTTCTCCCACAATAAGCGCGGCCATCGGCGTGGAGGGCGGCGATCTCACCATCACCGGGCCAGGCACCCTTAAAGCGACGGGGCTCGACAATCCCGCTGACGGCTCGATTGCCGACAGCCGTGGCATCTCAGTGGTCAACGCATCCTTATCGGAAAGCGGCCAAAACACCGGCGGCAATCTCACCATCGACGGCGGTGCGACGGTTGCGGCCATTGGCGGCTCGGTGAGTGCAGGTGGGAGCAGATCCTACGGAATCGTCACAGACGCAGACCTCGCCGTTACCGGAGGCGCCGAGCTCACGGCCACGGGAGGCGACGCTCAGAATCGCAGCTACGGCATCGTGGCGGGCAAGGATGAATCCTCGGGCGGTGGCGCCTTCTTGGGCACTGGCGCCTTCACCATCGATAACGGAGCCGTTGTTGTCGACTTCTCCAAAATTGGTGCCAGCACGACCGTCAGGGGCGTCGACGCGGGCTCCCTGGTCATGGATAATGCGGGCTCCATCGTCATCGCTGTCGGCGAGGCTACGGTGTTAACCGGCTTGTATATTGTTGGCGACGTGAACATGGACAATAAAAGCACCATTGTTGCCACTGCCGAAGATATGGCCAGCACTACCACAGGAGTACAAGCAGGCTCGTTGACGGCGGACAACGAGAGCTCCATCGACATCGCCCTCGGCAATTCTCGATCGGTCACCGGAATGATCATTATTGATGGCGTGAAATTGGACAACAAAAGCGCCATCGCCGTCTCCGGCGGGAATGCGAGTTCGTTCAACTCCATTGGTTTGAGAACCTATGGTTCGGCGACGATTGACAATGGGAGCTCCTTGGACGTCACCCTCGGCAACGCCGGGAGAAGAATAAACGGCTTTAATTCTGTTGCCTTGTTAGTGGACGGAAAGAGCGCCGTTAGCGTCTCAACCGGTAATGCGAGCACGAACAACAGCGGCATGGAGCTATCGAACAGCATGGCCGTGAACGGCGGTAGCGCCGTCACCGTTACCACAGGCAGCGCGGGAGGTGCGGCGAACTCAGCCATCATATGCGGCTCAATCGCCGAAATCGAGGACGGCGTCGTTACGGCGTCCACAGGCACGGGAGGCGTTGCTGGTTGCGGATTTGTCGTGGGTAAGGGCATCAAGGTCGGCGAGAACGCGACGGTCGAAGCATCGGTTGCAGGTGGCGCTACGGGCTTGAGTGCGGGCGTCATCGTCTATGACAGCGACGAAGATTCCATCATCTCGCTCGGCGGGCGGGTCAGCGCCGAGGCGGGCGCGGGCTCCGGGGACGATTCCGGCAGCTTTGGCTTCGCCGTCGAGAAGGGTCCCGAGATCAGCCCCACCGGCTTTTTCGAGGCGAGGGGCCACACGAGGGCTGTCGGCTGCGTTGAAAGCGAGACGGAAGACCTCACGCTTGTCGCTGCGGCGGTGCGCGCGGGCAAGGCCTACGACGGGTCCGACCTGGCGGACGTGGAGTCGCCCTTCACGGTCACGGGCGACTACAAGGCAGTCATGGCCGGGGCCGCCTTCGGGATCGCCTTGAAGGGCTCGGAGTTCACGTACGACGGCACCGACAAGCACATCACCAACACCCCGACCAGCACGGCCGCGACCGGAGAGACGAGCTTCGGGTTCTCCTTCGAGAAGGGCGGCACCTACGTCGACGACCTCTCGAGCCTAAAAAAGACCGACGCGGGCGAGTACACCGTCTACGTGAAGGCCACCAACCCGAACTACATCAACGTGGCCACCACGACCGCGACGCTGGAGGTCACTCCGGCTCCCGCCATCATAACGGTAGCCGACGCCTCCAAGGTGGAGGGCTCGGCCGACCCGGCATTCACCGGGAAGGTCGAGGGGCTCGTGAAGGACGGCGACCTGGGAACGGTGTCCTACAAGCGCACGAACGAAGAAGAGGCCCCCGGGACGTACAAGGGTGTGATCACCGCCACGTACACCCCCAACGCCAACTACGACGTGAGCATGAGGGATGGGGACTTCGTGATTCTCAGGAAAACACCCATGCCCGACCCGAACAGCGAGGCCCCCGCATTGACGGAAGGCGCCGCGCCGCCCGCGCCGCCCGCGGGCGTGCCCTCGGCCGCGCCTTCAGGCGGGGCAGAGGTTCGGACGGCTGGCGCGGAGGGCTCGTCGCCCGCGGGAGGCGCGGCCTCCTCAGCGCCCGCGACGGGTTCGCTCGGGAAGGCTGCGGAGTCTAGCGCGACTCCTAGGACCGGGGATGCGGCTGTCGCGACGGCCACCGCTCTCGCGCTTGCGGCCGCTCTGTCGCTCAGCCTGGCCGCCCTCGCGCTTACTCGGCGTGGCAGGCGGGAGCCCGCCAAGCGCACCAGGCGGTGACGGTGGGACACCGGGAAAACCTCCCGGTGGTTTCAGCGGCCTGGGTGACGCGGATAATACGAGAACGCAGCGGCGAAAACGGGTTGCGAGTGCATTGAGCGTTGCGCCGTGGATATCCCTGTCTCGAGGTCGGTGATGACAGCTGCCATCGTCGTGAGCGGCGGGACCGGCTCGGGCAA
>CACZRW010000137.1 GCA_902783675.1 uncultured Pseudomonadota bacterium
CCAGAGATGTTCTGGTGGATGAGGAAGCTATGGTCGAGGCACTGGAGAACGGACGGGTCGGAAAATATGTCACCGATTTTGCCAACCAGACAGTCATGCATGCCCCCAATGTACTGATTACGCCGCATCTCGGCGCTTCTACGGAAGAGGCGGAGGACAACTGTGCCGTGGCTGCCGTCAAAGAACTGAGGGATTATGTGGAAAACGGCAACATCCGGAACTCTGTCAATTATCCGTCCTGTGATATGGGAATCTGCCAGTCAGAAGGAAGAATTGCCATCTGCCACCGCAACGTCGTCGACATGATCCGGCAGTTTGCCCGTATTCTCAGTGATGCCGGCGTCAATATCAACGACATGACAAACAAAAGCCGCGGTGAATACGCGTACACCATGATTGACACGGGAACGGCTCTCGACGCGGAGATTCTCGGCAAAATCGCTGCGGTTGACGGCGTTCTCCGGGCACGGATCATTAAATAAGGAACGGCTCCGGCACCTGCTTCCGTCTAGACGTAAAGAGACGCTTCCCTGTCTTCCGGTTCTGCCAGAAGGCAGAAGGACAGTTCCAGGTACAGCCGGGTGTTGTAGTCTTCAAGATTCAGGTGCGTCAGCTCCTCGATGCGTTCCATCCGGTTGATGAAGGTGCTCCGGTGAATATACAGTCTGGCTGCCGCCTGCGACATGTTGAACTGTTCCTGAAACCATGTATACAGGGTGATGTAATAACTGGTCTGCCTCGTCTGGTCGTGGCTGCGCAGCAGCAGCAGGGCCGGGTGGCAGACCTGTTCCGGTTTAAAGGCTCCCAGTCCGTACTGCAGCAGATAGGACAGACCGTAATCGTCAAAGCGGAAATACCATCGGGTGGCATCTTTTTTCAGACCGAATTCGATGGCATACAGAGCCTGCCGGTAATACAGCTGCAGGCTGCGGAGTCCCTGAAAGGTCCGGCTGCAGCCGGCTACCATGAGTCCGTCCCGGACCATATAGGCGAGCGACTGGTAAAAATCCTGGAGTTTCCGGACTCCATACTGGGAAAGATTAAACAGCATGACGACGTGGTTCTCATATTCCACGGCACAGGTACAGTTCCAGCGCTCTTCAATCTGGGCAATCAGATAGGGAGGATACAGCTCTTTCTTCAGCCTGTGCTCCGGCAGAAAGACAGCCGTGAGATATGTCTGATCGTCTGTCCATTCCGTGTTCTGTTCGAGATAATTCAGCTCTCTGTGACCGGGAGCCGAACCTTTCAGACATTCTGAGAGGAAGGAATGCAGATAGTTCTGAATGGACGTGCCGATTCGGAGCGAACCGAATTTCTGCAGCAGGATCTCCGTAAAATCGGCAAGCCGTTCCAGCACAAAGGTGTTCCGGACAGGGTCGGACCGCTCCGGTATTCCCATGATCAGGCGGCCGCAGTATTTCCCGCCGTACTGGAAATTGCGCGCCAGATAATTCATGTCGAGATCCAGAAGAATAACGCCGCTCCGGTATTCCAGATTGCGGAAACGCGGATTGGAAATGAGATCATCTATCATCTCGGAGGGAAGGGAATCATCGCTCTCAAACAGCGCGAAGGGCGAATTCCCTTCATGTGCTGTCGCGATAATCTTAAACTGACTGTCCGCCAGCAGCAGCGGGAGCTGAAACTGCTCCCAGGTGAACCGGATCAGAGAACGGTAATCCTGATAACGGGTGATGGCCGCCAGACAGCCGGTCTCCCATTCATCATACATATCATAGAGAGACTGTATGTCGTTGAACAGGGCTGACAGAGAGTTCTGAGAGCTGAAGACCAGACAGAGCGTATTTTCCGGATGCCGCAGCACGGGCGGGGCCGTACAGATAAAGACACCGTTCTGCACAGAAACGTGCGGATCGTCCACAATCCAGAGATGATCCTGCGTGCCTGTGTTTCCTCTGTAATAATGGGGCCTGCCGATCTCGTGATCGCCCGGCAGCATTCCCTGCCGGGTAAAGGTATAGGAATGGGAAAGCGCTTCAGCCAGTAAATCAATGGTAAGCTTCATAATATATCGTAATTCCTTTCCGGGTGAAACACATACCGGCATTCTGTATGATGCTGATATAACTCTATTACCGTATCATAAATCAGGGAGAACTGCAAGGGCTGCAGGG
>CACZRW010000138.1 GCA_902783675.1 uncultured Pseudomonadota bacterium
CTGCTCGAGATCTTTGTCGGGGCGGTGGGGATCTCGGCTCTGGCAACCGCCAACAGTTTTCTGGGTATATTCTGGGCCATACCGAACGGCATGCTGGCGGTGTCGCGCATGCTGATCAGCGTGAGCGTCGGCGAGGAGGACAGGCAGACGCTGACGGATATCATGCGGGTCATGTTCCGCCGGTTCATCCCCCTGATGTGCGCGGTCTGCGCGGTGCTCATGCTTCTGGCGGTTCCTGTCACCCGGATGTTCTATCACGACCCGTCGCAGCCCGTGTTCATGATGACCGTATGGGGACTGCGGCTGCTGCCGCTGTGCATGCCGACGGCGATCATCTGCATGCATTTTGTCTGCTACGGGCAGGCGAGCAGGAAACAGGCGCTGGTGCAGGTGGTATCCGCACTGGACGGCGTGATCTGTGTGGCGGCCCTAAGCGCGCTTCTGATCCGTATCCAGGGAATGAACAGCGTTTATACGGCCAATATTCTGAACGGCGTGATCTGCGCACTGGCCTTTTTCGTTTATGCCTGGATAAAAAACCGGCATGCTCCGAAGAACATGGAGGAGCTGATGGTCATTTCGGACGATTTCGGCGTATCGGAAACAGAACGCATGGATCTGACGGTCCGGACGATGGAAGAGGTGGTCTGCATCTCCCGCCGAATCCGGGAATTCTGCCTGGAAAAAGGGATCGACCAGAGGCGGGCCTATCTGTCCGGCCTGGCTATGGAGGAGATGGCGGGCAATATAGTGGAACACGGATTTACAAAGGATAAAAAAGCGCATACGGTCGATGTGCGCGTCGTGCATAAAGACGATGACGTGATCCTGCGGCTCAAAGATGACTGCGTGCCCTTTGACCCGGGAGAACGCAAAAAGATGGCTTCGGAAGATGACCCGGCCAAAAACATCGGCATCCGGATGGTGTTCAAGCTGGCCAGAGATGTCAAATACCAGAACATACTCGGCCTGAACGTTTTGACGATCCGGCTGTAGAGACACATTTGCTGCGAAACGGATGAACACGCGGAAAGAAGGGCATGACCTATGCAGGAGATATCCATAAAAGAACTGGACGCTGTCAGGATCGGACAGGTGGAAAACAAAAAGGCAGGTACGGGATGTACAGTGTTCCTGTGTGAAAACGGAATGCGGGCAGGGCTGGATATACGGGGCGGCGGCCCCGCTTCCCGGGAAACGGATCTTTTGAATCCGCTCATGGCGGCGCAGGTGATCCACGGGATCGTACTGGCCGGCGGATCTGCGTTCGGACTTTCCGCGGCGAGCGGGGTGATGGAGTATCTGGAAGAACACGGCATCGGCTATGATGTCGGCGTGACAAAGGTGCCGCTGGTCGTGCAGTCGGATCTGTTCGATCTGACCGTCGGGGACGGCTTTGTCCGTCCGGATGCGGAAATGGGCTATGCCGCGGCGAAGCAGGCAATGGAAGACCCGAACTATAGGGACGGCAATCTCGGGGCAGGATGCGGCGCCACCGTCGGAAAGATCGCGGGCATGGCCACCTGTATGAAGACGGGCATCGGCAGCTATGCCGTGCAGCTGGGCGCTCTGAAGATCGGGGCGGTCGTGGCCCTGAACGCGCTCGGAGACGTATACGACTGGAGGACGGGCAGACAGATCGCGGGGCTTCTGACAGAAGACAGGACGGCTTTTCGCAGTTCTCCGGAAGCGATCGCCTCCAGCATAGAGGTAGTCAAGAACCGGTTTAAGGACAGCGCTGCCTGTGTAACGAACACAACGCTCGGCGTCATCATCACCAACGCGGCATTTGATAAAACGGCTCTCTGCAAAATTGCCGGCATGGGTCATGACGGGTATGCCAGGACCATCCGCCCGGTGCATACTTCCTTAGACGGCGACAGCATTTATGCCGTATCGGCAGGAGACGTGCAGGCCGATCAGGAAGTCGTCGGGACCCTGGCATCGGAGATCATATGCCAGGCTATCCTGCGGGCAGTGGAAAGCGCCACCGGTGCGTACGGATATCCGGCGGCATGCGACATCGGAAAGCAAACGGAGGGGGAAAAATGAAGATCTATCACGGAACGATCCTGACGGTGGACGCAAACGATGCGGTCGTATCGTATCTGGCGGAAGAAAACGGCCGGATCGTATATACGGGCAATACGCTGCCGGAAGCCTGTGCGGGCGCGGAGATCATCGAACTGGGAAGCCGGGCGCTCATCCCGGCGTTCGCGGACACGCATCAGCATTTTGCCTCGTTTTCCACGTTCCAGGCTGGACTGAACGTCATGGATGCGGGATCCAATGA
>CACZRW010000139.1 GCA_902783675.1 uncultured Pseudomonadota bacterium
GACGTGGCTGCGCTGACGGGCGACGAGAGCTATATCAAGGCCATCGACCGCATCTGGGACAACATCGTCACCAAGAAACTCTACATCACCGGCGGCATCGGAGCCACAGCCAGCGGCGAGGCCTTTGGCAGGAACTATGAACTGCCCAATATGTCGGCTTATTGCGAGACCTGTGCTGCCATCGGCAATGTCTACGTGAACTACCGCCTGTTCCTGCTCCACGGCGAGTCGAAATACTACGACGTCTTAGAGCGTACACTCTACAACGGACTTATCAGCGGCGTGTCGCTGCAGGGCAATGCCTTTTTCTATCCTAATCCGCTTGAGTCGATGGGCCAGCACCAGCGCCAGGCGTGGTTCGGCTGCGCCTGCTGTCCGAGTAATATCTGCCGCTTCATCCCCTCGTTGCCAGGCTACGTCTACGCCGTGAAAGAGGAGAGAGGAACTCCTTCCGTTTATGTGAACCTATTCCTGTCGAACACCTCGACGCTCAATGTTGGCAAGAAGAAACTGACGCTGACGCAGAAGACTAGCTACCCGTGGGACGGCGAAACCGTACTGACTATCGACAAGAACACCGTGGGCGAGTTCAACCTGAAAATCCGTGTCCCCGGCTGGCTTCGTAACAAGCCCGTGCCCAGCGACCTCTACCAGTATGCCGACAACAAGCACTTAGGCTACAGCTTCATTATAAACGGCATTACCGTGCCCTTGCTCGTCGATGCTGACGGCTATGTGAACATCGAGCGACGCTGGAAGAAGGGCGACGAGGTTGTCATCTGCTTTGATATGGAACCGCGTATCGTGCGTGCTAATAATAAGGTGGAGGCCGACCGCGGCATGATTGCCGTTGAGCGTGGCCCGCTGGTCTACTGCGCCGAGCACCCGGATAATCAGTTCGACATCTTCTCGATCCTCATTAACCAGAATCCGCAGTTCCAACTCGAAAAGAAAGAGATTGCCGATACGCCTATCGTCACCCTGAAGACCGACGCCCAGACGCTCGACTTCAACAAGCAGGGTAAGCTCACGGTGAAGGATCAGCAACTGACGCTCATCCCCTACTACGCCTGGTGTCATCGTGGAAAAGGAAAGATGCGCGTATGGCTACCACAAGACCTCAGCGCCATTACTCCGCCGGCCTCCTTGAGTGGTCGGTAAAATAAAAGAAATTATTAATACTCCTCAAGCATGCGGCGGAATCGTTCTTTCTTCGATTCCTTACGCTTCTTGAGGAGTGCTTTCAAAAGGCCTAAGACATTGAAACCTTGCGAGGGGTCAGCAGCTATCAGTTGCGCATCGGTCGGGTCAAGCATCAGGGACTTCTTCAGTTCCTTAAGCCTGTCTTCGTTTTTGCCCTGACCCAAGACGGTGACCTCAGGCAGTCCCATGAGTTTGGAAATCAGGAAGATAGTGTCCTGAACCTCGCTAACGTTCAGGATGCGACTCTCGTACTTGACGTGCGACAGCGACAACGAGCGGCAAGAGTCGGGTACGGTGACCAGACCCTGCCAGTCGGTAGTATCAGCTTTGTGGGCATTGCTCACCACATTGACGCCGCGGATAGGCACACGCGTCTCCACGTCGACCACCACCAAGCGCCGCTGACCACGGGCCACCACGCACAAGGCGGTAAGCATAAAGGCTAAGAGCAACCGTCGCATGGTGCAAAAGAGATGAGGTCAGGCGTCGATATTGGCGTAGGTAGCGTTCTTCTCGATGAACTGTCGGCGCGGCTCTACGTCGTCGCCCATAAGCATTGAGAAGATCTCATCGGCCTCAGCAGCATTCTCGATAGTCACCTGCTTCAGCAGGCGGTTCTCGGGATTCATGGTAGTCTCCCAGAGCTGCTCAGGGTTCATCTCACCCAAACCTTTATAGCGCTGGGTGTGGAGGGCGCTGGCATTCTCGTCGCCGGCCACGTACTTGTCGATGAAGGCCTGACGCTGCTGTTCGGTATAGCAGTACTCAGAGAATTTCTTGTACGTACACTTATAGAGCGGCGGGGTGGCGATGTAGAGGTGTCCACCCTGAATGACCTGCGGCATGAAGCGGTAGAAGAGGGTCATGATGAGCGTGTCGATGTGTGAACCATCGACATCGGCGTCGGTCATGATGATGATCTTGTCGTAGCGCAGCTTGTCGATGTTGGCATCCTTGGAGTCCTCGCCGTCGACACC
>CACZRW010000140.1 GCA_902783675.1 uncultured Pseudomonadota bacterium
TACTTCTTCATTAGGTATTTCTTTCCTCCTCGAATGATGACACCTCGATGGGCAGCATTGACAGGCATACCCTGAAGGTCGTAGTCAGGATGGGAATTGACAGGTGAAAGTTGGCCGTTGACTGTTGGGTGAGTGATGGCTGTAGTCGTGATAGGCAGGATGTCATCAGAAATCGGACAAGCAGCATAGCTCACCTCACCAGAACCCATGAACGTCACAGTGCCTTGTCCCTCCACCAGCAGCGGCTGATTGGCAGGTACGGTCGTGACAGCCACAGGAGTCAGGTCATCCGTCAACGTATAGACATTCACACCCTCTGGTACTTCAGATTGGAAAGGAAGCTGCACGATGTGCTGACCATTCACCTCACAGGTGTAAGAAGCCTGGGTAGCCGTGAATGTTTGGGCAGGATGGAAAGCACCATTGGCTTCGTCAATCACCAACGATGCACACACACCTTCCTTCACCACGTTCGTTCCCGACAACTCGCTGTCACCAGTCGCATATACCACACAGTTTCTACCCTCCATCCACGACAGCGTGGTAGGCAAACCCGTGACCGCAGTCATATCAACACTCGTGCAAGAAGGATCTGACGAAAAGTCAAGCACATAACTGTCATCAGCCACATAGGCGCCACTCAGCACACCCGCATAGGTTGTGTTGCCCGTAGTCAGATATACATCGCCAAAGTTGATGGTCAAGTGCGACTGCGTGTTGTCACAAGTCAGCGACAGCAAACCGATACAACCGTCTGGAAGGGTCGCCGAAGAGAGGTCGAACACCACATCAAAGTTCTCACCCATGCTCAAATCCAGTCGGTCATACTCGTGGGAGGCAGCCTTACCTTGGGCATTCACATAATAAAGTGTTGGCTTTCCAGCAGTCATCGATCCCGTCGTCGTCACCTTCTTAATATGCATCACCAGCTGTTCATAATCCTCATCCAGTGCAATATAGCCGCTGGAAATGGTCTTACGGCTGGAAATGAGCGGATTGTCATTGTCAAATTTCTTACCCGTCTTGTTCGAAAGCTTGTAGGTGGTGCCAAATGTCGTCTTGGTGGTCGTCATGTCATCCAACAGTTTACGCTCGAAATAAGCAATTTCGCCCTTCATGTCGGAAGCTTGGCGTTCACGTGACTTCACAAACATCACCGTCGCCACACTCTTGGCAGCAACGGAAACCACAGGACGGCAAGTCTCGTTCTCAGGTTCCAATGCTGTCTTCTTGAAGCTTTGGCTCTTACCCGTTGTACGAAGCTCACCCTGCTGGGTATAGAACGGAAGGTCGAACGTCAGGTCGATTGCGTTGTCGGAAGCATTTGCCATAACCGTCACGATGGTGTCGCCTGTCTGAGACAGATAGGCAGAACCCTCAAGATTGCCTCCCAATGTGGCATCGATGCGAGTCATGCCCGTCACAAACTTGGCAAAATGAGCCATGATGTAACCACGTTTCGTGATAGCACCGTTCGTGGTGCCATTCTGACCATCACCCATCATTGCATAATAACGCTTGGCGGCATAGTGAATCCAGGCATTGAAATCACCCAACATACACGTATTGATGGCAGTGAAGAAATTGAAGAAATCCTTCGAGAAGTCATAATTACGGTTCGTCGCCTGATTCTCGTTCCAGTTGATGAGGTATTCCGTCATCCAGATTTCCTTACCCTTTGCAGCGAGGTTCTTGTATGCTGATTGGATGCCGCCATACTGGTGTCCGCCATAGATATCGAAACATTCGAGGATATCGCTCTTGTTCAAGGCATTGGCATAACTGTCGCTCACAGCCAGCGTCTCAGGTGCCATCACCTTACAGCTGATATTCTTGCCATATTGTTTCACGAAACTGGCGATATCCGAAGCCGACCACATGCAACCTGCATACGTGGCTTGCCAGTCAGGCTCATTCTGGATAGAGATAGCATCCAACTCCACACCATTCTTCCGCATATACTGCACATAGTCTTCCAGATACTGTGCATAGTCAGCCCAGTTCTCCTTCTTCAGA
>CACZRW010000141.1 GCA_902783675.1 uncultured Pseudomonadota bacterium
ATCTCGCTTATAGTCAGCGTATGGCTTCCTGTGTTTGCACCTGGCTTTGCATATGTATGTGTATGGCTTGCTACTATCGCATCCTCTCGTCCGCCTTTAGACGCAAGATCATGATTCGTGTGATCTGTTGCAGTGCCATCACCGGAACCAATCGCTGTCCTTCCTTGGAAATCCGGAAGACGGAAATTCCCTTCGGTCTCATCACCATTGCTGTAGCTGTCACCGACTACCGCATACAGCTTGGCATATGTTGTCTTGCTGACTTCCTGTCCATTGCACAAAAGCCATCCTCTCTCCACTGGAGTAGTCGCACCGGCAAACATCTGCACTGTGCCTATAGGAAGGTCTCTATGCCCAAGGAAATTGAGCAAGGAATATATCTTGTTCATCGTAAGAGACGCTGTCCATCCTATCGACTGAAAGAACGAGATGACTGTCGCATTCTCTTCCGAATTGTCATACGCATCCTTCAGCGCATTCTCTATCTTGTTGAATCGCTCCGCATCCATAGGAGTCACATTGTCTATCCATGTTGTCTTGTCATATGCCATGTCATTCACTCTCCTGTAGTTCTTTGACCTCTTTACGGAGATCCTCTATCTTTTCGGTCATCTCGTCTCCCATCCTCTGTATGCTGTCGATCAGGCTTTGCAGCTTCTGGTCCACAGTCAGAGCAGGATTCCTGTCATAATCAATTATCATAGTCTTCCACCTGTTCCCATTCTGACCTTCCGTGTCAGCGATTTGATCTCACACGCTCCCTTGCCTTCGACCTTTATCGAATACCTGTCGCACCGCCTCGGAATTATCGGTATGTAGTCACCGCCTGTCTGTGCAGGAGAGAACGAGTAGACCTGTTCCCATGCTCCTTCATCAATGGAGATGTGCACATTTACTTCCGAATCCTTTTTGCGAAGGAGTCTCAGAAGGATCTTGCTGTATATCTTTCTGTTCTCTACATACTCATCGAATGGTCCGAATGTTGCGCTCCAGGACATGTCATCGTATGTCTCTGTAGGAACATCAGGATTGATGACATGCACTTCGCCTGATGTAGCTGCACCGCCACCGCAGAGGATGTATGGTCCGCATATCGCTTCATCAGCTCCGCACAGGATACCTTCAGAGTCATGCGTGACAAAATACAGTTTGTCATCGATTGAGCAAGTGTTCTGGAATTTGACGGAGTCTTCCTTGTGCCATACCGCCCTGTCAATATCCAGGACCATCAGCTCCGGACCGATATTCGCTGTCTGAACAGAGGCGTAATACTTACGGCCTTCTGAACCGCCTACTACATTCCTGAACGGATGATTGAATTTATCCGAAACGCAGTAAGGGATTCCGCCATCATATGCCATGATGCCTATGACCGACTTGTAGAAGACCTTGTCATTTATCGTGACTACAGATCCTCGTGAGCCTGCCTCTACTCCATAGCACTTTGTATTCGTTATCTGATACGATGCCGGAGAGCTGCCGTATATCCTTGCCATGCCATTCTGCTTGAAGAAAATGATGTGGCTTGAATAGGCAGCGCATCCTGTCCATATGCCATCCGTACCTTGCTGTGCATAATACGAATCGAGTGCCGTACCCTGGTAGTAATGCCAGTTTTTCGGATCACCAAGTTTGCAGGCGTAGATGATATTGTCTTCGCTGTTTGCTCCCCAGAGTCTGTTGTTCCACTCGATGACCATGTCAAGCGTAGGAACATCTCTCTCGATCTTGCCTGCGAATGTCGCATCGGAATCTGCGCCTTCTCCGGTCAGCTCGATGAATGTCTCTCTCGGAAGGATGAGTACAGTCTTGTCCGGATTCTGCTGCTTGGATACAGCCTCGATGATGCATGATGCGACTGCTGTCTTGGATGTATAAGATCCGCCTGATGGCTTGTATGTCAGTGTGCCGTTGATGTTGATCGCATCGTCATAACTGAAATCAAGGTCTCCGTCAAGTTTGATCTTCACATCCTCGTTAGTCAGCTCGACATTGTATGTTCCTGGTGATGGCTCTGTTACTGTCTCCGATATGCCTAATGGCGCATAGCTACCTGGCACTA
>CACZRW010000142.1 GCA_902783675.1 uncultured Pseudomonadota bacterium
AGCGCTTTACGGTTGAGTACCTCTGGCGGGCGTGGGCCATGCCGTATATGGCACGCCTCGCAATCAGGTATGCGCAGGCACGCAACCCTGGCTCGGACGAGAAGACGGAGGCACCTGCACTACTCGATTACGCCGAGCAGTACCTCCGCGCGAACCCCGACGACAGGATGAGGATGTATGCGGAACTCGCGGAGATGGGGGTGGTCGGCACCCAGACGACGGCAGCCCTCGAGCCATCGCGCGAACGACCGTCCGACCCGTCAGCGGGGAATGGACCGAGAGATGGCAAGCCGGGCATTCCCGTGTACTCGGGGACGCTCACGCAGGTCACGCGACCCGAGGACCAAGACTTCTGGCTCGACGGGACGCTGTACCAGGACCTCAGCGCCCGGGACCTCCGCCTTCGCGCGATGCCCCTCGGATACTGGCTACGCAACTGCTGGCTCCACGGCATGAGAGCCGAATCGGCGGATCTCCTCGAGGTACCACCGTCGGCGTCCAACGACGAGGAACTCCTGTCCGCGATCAGGCACGAGAGCGACCCAGACGGCGTGGACATGGAGAAGCTGCTCTTCAGGCTCGGAAGCGTCATGGAACGGGCCTGCGAGTACCTCCAGCCCAGGGTCGTGCAGGCGAGGCAAGGCAGGCTGGCGCAGAGAAAGGCGTATCTCCGGCAATGCCTGGACACGCCGTCCTCGACTATCGAGGAGACCGTCGAGAGCATGCCCCACTCCGGGCCGAGGCGGCAAGCGAACGCCGACCACGTCGAGATGCTCTCGGCGGCCCTGCAGGAGGACGCATGCCTCGGCAGCGTCGTGGACGAGCTCGAAAGGCTAATAGAGGAGGGTGCCGAGGCGGATCTGGCGTCCTCGCTCCGACACATGCGGAGGAGGTGCGGCCAAGACCTCCGGCTCACCGCCGGAGACGACGGGCGTGGCGGCTACGTAGTAAGCGTGACCGACGTCGCCCGCCGTCCCTCCCTCATCGGAACCGGGAGGACACCGTACGACGCTGACGCCCCACGTGTCGTGGGGGTGGAGCTGTCCCCCTGGGAGCTGAGCGTGCGGCTGGCCCGGCCCCTCGCGGCCCATGCGGGCAACTCCCCGCTCGCGGGATACGTCGAGCCAATGACGGAGGCCGACCGGACCGAGGCCGCGGGCAAGGAGGCGGTCGAGGACGCCCGGAGATCGCTCGGGGAGCTCGATCCGGACCTCATCGACGGCATCGTCGAGGCGCTGGCGGAGACGACGGGAGGCGGGATCTACCCCCTGACCGAGGTCTCGGCCCAGATTCCGGTCAATGCGCTCGCAGCCGTCGCCGACGAGCCGTATGTCGTAGCATGCGCTGCCGAGGAGTTGAGGAGGGGCGTGCGGGGCATCTCCGCGGCAGACGCGCTGCGCTTCGTCGTGACGGGGGAGCTACCGGGCGCGCTCGGCCACCTCGCTCCGGGTACGTGGCCGCCGATCAGCAAGACGAACGCGGTGCCGAGGGAGTTCATCGAGCTCGCAATGGACTTCAGCCGCTGGCTTTGGGCCGAGTTCCTGCATGACCTGTCAGACGACGGCGCACCGGCCGCCGCGGATCCCCTGTGGGGGCAGGCCTTCGCCGAGGCGCTCTCCAACCTGCTCATCAAGGCCGTGTTCGGGACTGGCCTGGAGAGCGGCGTCGTCACCACGCTCAAGGAACGCGAGCGCAAGCAGAAGGCGCGGCCGGCGGGGGCGGGCGCGGCCGGAGGCATGGACTCATCGCTCGCAGCGGCGCTAAAGAGGATCCGCAACGGGGGGTACATGGAGATTGCGGTGGACGGACAATCGCGTGGGCAGCCTAGGGAAGGCAGCATGTAGCCGATAGAGCCCGATAGAGCTAAGGGCGAAGGCGCAACCGCCGGAATTGCGTCCCCACAGACGGGGGCGCAATTCCGGCGGTTAGTTTAGCGATCGCGGTTGAATGGGCATAGGCCGAGCGGGGGGAAACGCCCGCTCGACCGTGTCAGCGGGCCTGCCACAGACGCGTAACAGGCCCGGAAGCTCCGGCGGACGGACACGCCGGCAAGCCACGCCGTCCGCCCCGAGGCCCTGAAGGAGGCCCCAACATGAATGCCTACACGCATTCTAGCACTGTCCCGCAAGCACCACAATCAGAAGCGGAAGCGCCACCACGGCCACAAGCGCCACTGCCTCAGAGCACGCTAGACGCGGCGCGGGCGTACGTCTACGCGGGTTTGGACGTGTATCCCGTCTGGCAGGATGAGACGAACGGGCGCAAGCCCAAATCTCCGGGATGCGGTCACGGCTACAAAGACGCGACGCGCGACCCCGCGACCATCGCCGGTTGGTGGGCGCCCGGCTCAAATCTCGGCGTCGCCATTCGCACCGGATTGATTGCCGCTGGGAAGAACGCCGGAAAGTACCTCGTCGCGATTGACATCGATCGAGCGAAGCGCGAAGGGGACTCGGACGGCGAGGCCAAACTCCAAAGCTGGCTCGACGGAGAGATCGACGGGGTCAGGCACACGCTGCCAGAGACGCTCGAGGCAACCTCATGGAGCGGCGGCAAGCACCTGTACTACGTCAGCGACACGCCGCGAGGCTG
>CACZRW010000143.1 GCA_902783675.1 uncultured Pseudomonadota bacterium
CAGATACCAGTCAATATTCTTGCTGGGGTCCGTATTTCTGTAGAAGGGCGAGAACGCATTGATGACGCCCTTGGCGCCTTGCGGCAGTTTGTCCGACATCTGTTGTGTACCGTTCTGGTATGTACGGCCACGGTAGAGGCTGCGGGTATAGAGATAGTCGTTGATTTTCACCAACGGATAAACAATGTCCTCGTTGTTGTCCTTCAGAATCAGCTTGAAGGGTTCTGTCTTGGTTTTCAGGTAGTCGTCATCACTGAAGTTCTCGTCTGGGAACAGCGTCAGATGGTTGCCGCGCAGATAGGCCACGTCGTAACCGCCAAGCCTTGTATCCTTGATGGGGGTGATGAACGGAGTACTCGGATCTTCTACCTGTCCCCAGCTGACGTAGTAGGGATGGGTCACCTCGTCGCCACAGTAGATGCCGAGGTTGTAGCGCGTCTTGCCGTTCACCACGGGATAGATAACGCTAACGCGCTTCGTGGGATTAATGAGCGGGATGAACTCCGAGCAGATACGAGCCACATGCTGACCGTTGTCGGTGTCGATATATACATCCTGAATCAGCGACGTCTTGCTGTCGGCCTCGCTCAGGTCTATCATGGGGTTGACGATGGTGGGCGGTATGAGGATGCCGCTCTTAGGCTTGTAGCGCTCAATGATACTGGGATCAGTCATCAACTTCGTCTCATACCATAATTTGAAGGCCTGATAGCGCGCCTTACCGTCCACTCCGTCCTCATCCTCGGTGAGAGTTTGGTCCACCAGTTCGTAGATGGGCACGAGGTCGCTGTCATCGCGGAACTCGACAAGCACCACACATTTCAGTGCATTCTCAAGGTCATCGGCACTGCCACCCTTGGGCGACAGCGAGCGCAACCAGGCATCGGCAGCAGTCTGATATTCTGCGGAGGTGTCGTCTATCTTCACGTTCAGTTCTGCATCGCTCACCTCGTCATTCTCGGTGCCTGCACCCTGTCGCGCCCTGGTCATCTTGTCCAGCACCGAACTCAGGGTTGCGACGGCGCCGTCGTCCAGACTACCACCGCGCAGTTCGTAGGCAAAATAGAAGGCTGAGTGATTTCTCGACTGGGCGTGAGCCCACTGTGTCTTGGCCTTGCCGTTGGCGTCGATAGAGTAAGGACCGCCGTAGGTGGCCTCAAGGGCTGCACTGACATTGTATGCCGTGGTAATCTTCGACGTGTTGGCAGTAATCTGCGTATGCAGTTGTCCGCCCAACTTGCCGCTCACCACGAGGTGGGTGCCGTAGTCCATCACCAACTGGGCGAAGCCCTCATCGGTGGCAGGATAGAAGACGATATCCTTCTGTTTCTTTTCCGACCACCGCTCCAATCCGTTCATGTCGGCATAGGCCTCGTCGGTCATATAGTCGAAGATGAGGATGCTCTGCGGGCCGTTGAACGATGCTGTGCAGGTGGTGGCATTAATGTCCATCCATGCAAACTCGTTGCTGGCGGTGCTTTTCTGTCCGCCACTGAACTTTGCATCGACTGAGGCACTGAGTCCCCAGTTTGAGGCTGCGGCGTGCATCGTACCGTTCAGTTTGCTCGCCAACTCATCGACGCTGGCACCGCTCTCCTCGCGCTGTTCCACGCGCAGTGTACTGAAGTCGTAGAGGAGTTTCTTATCGTCGTACATCTGGTCCACCTTCAGGATGGGTACCGTTATGCAGGCTTTTTCGGCATAGCCATCAAAACAGTTGTAGCCGTAGCCGATGCCGCGCGTCTTATTGCCGTAGGCAAAGTCTTTGGCGCTATTGGTCTCGGCACCCCGCTTCTGCGTGATGGTCTGGGTGATGTTCTTCGACGGGTCTTTGGGGAAGGTAATCTTCAGCGTAGCCTGACGGGGCGACTGCGTAGGATTGTCAAAAGTCGCAATCTTCAGCAGAGCCGGCCCTGTGCCCGTCTTCGGATAGACGTAGGCGGGCTGGGCGTTCTTCTTGGCGTCCCACTCCATGGTGGCCTCCCACTCGGCATCCGCATCGGTCACCAGATTGAAGGCCGTAGCATAACTGTAGGACTCTAACTGACCAAGCACATCGTCACTG
>CACZRW010000144.1 GCA_902783675.1 uncultured Pseudomonadota bacterium
CAGGACGCCTGCCGGGGCTGCGGCCGCTGCGCCAAGGAATGCGGCAGCGACGCCATCTCCTACGGCCCGGACCGTAAGGCCCATATCGACCCGGATATCTGCAAAGGCTGCGGCCGCTGCATCGGCGCCTGCGCCTTCGACGCCATCCACAATATCAACGACAGCGCCCTGGAGAGCCTCTGCTGCAAGATGGCCGAATACACTGCCGCCATCTGCGAGGGGCGGCCCTGCTTCCACATCAGCCTCATCATGGACGTCTCGCCCAACTGCGATTGCCACAGCGAGAACGACGCGCCCATCCTGCCCAATATCGGCATGCTCGCCTCCTTCGACCCGGTTGCCCTGGACCAGGCCTGCGCCGACCTCTGCCAGAAGGCAGAGCCCGTACGCAACAGCCAGCTGGGCGACCACCTGGGCAGCGAGGGCTGGCACTGCCATCACGACCACTTCCTGGACAGCAACCCCAACGTGCGCTGGAAGGAGACCCTCGCCCACGGCGAGAAGATCGGCCTCGGCACGCGGGAGTACGAATTGCATATCATCAAATAAACTCGCGCGAAACAAAACGAGCGGAAGGGCGCAGGCCCTTCCGCTCGTTTATTTCCGCCTTATTCCTGGCCCTTGAGGGCCTCGACCATATCGATCTTGCGGTTCTTGCGGGCGATCATCAGCCCCACCAGGAGCGATACGCCGAAGGTGAGCGCCGTGCCCAGCACGAAGGTGCGCCAGCCCAAGCACAGGCTCAGCTCGTACTCCGAGGCCAGGGCCGTGAGCAGATACTGCAGCACGCCGATGCCCGCGGGCAGGCCGATCACCACGCCGATCACCGTCAGCCAGAGGTTCTGGCCGATCAGCAGTCGGCCGATCTTGCGGTCCTTGAAGCCGATGACCTTCAGGGTCGCCATCTCGCGGTAGCGCTCGGTGTAGCTCATCACGCCCAGATTGTACAGCACCACGACGCCCAGGACGACCGCCGCGCCGATCAGCAGGCCGACCATCATATCCATGACCTCCATGAAGCTGTCGAAGGAATCGATGATGCTCTGGCGCGACTGGGTGTTGACGATGCGGCTGTCGGCGGGGATCTCCGTGCGCGCGGTGTAGAGGACGTTGACGCGCGTATCGAAACCGATCTTCTGCGCGTATTCGCCGGTCATGACCACGCTCTTGGTGAGAGAGCGCAGCACGCCCGCGACCTCGGCGGTGTAGCTCTCCTCGCTTCCGTAGGGGGAGAAGGTGATCGTGGAGCCAGGCCGGAGGCCGAACTGCTCGGCCACGCGCTCGCAGACCCACGCGCCGTCGCCCTCCAGGGAGAAGACGCGCATATCCTCGGAAACAAAGCGCACGAGCTCGCGCGATGCGTCGTAGATCTCCAGGCCGAGCGTCTCGCCCTCCAGCTGGATGGAGGATTGCGCGGACCAATCCGCCTCGAGCTCCTCCGCCAGGGCAAGAGCCTGCTCGTTGGAAAGGGTCTGCGGGTCCACGTTCACACGGGTCTCGTAGCGGATGGCCCGGTCGTAGAACACGTCCACGAAGCCGTCCATGGTATCCTGCATGCCCATGGCCCCGACGATCAGCAGCATACAGCCCGTGATGCCGAAGATGGTCATGAAGGTGCGGGATTTGTGGCGCAAAGCGTCGCGCAGGTTCCACTTGGAACCGAAATCCAGCTTCTCCCAGAGGGGAAAGCGCTCCAGAAAGATGGCGCGCATCTTCTTTGGGACGTAGGGGCGCAGGGCGTCCGCAGCCGTGCCGCGCAGCATGCTGCGCACGGAGAGGTAGCCGATGAGCAGGAGGAACAGATCGATCGCGGCCACCACGATCCAGGCGAAGGCCGGCGCGGCGAGGCTCCAATCCTGCATATCGAGATAGGTGCCCATGGAGCCGCCCGGGTTCATGATGAACCAGCCCAGCCACCAGCCGATGCCGATGCCCAGCAGCGAGCCCGCCAGGCCGATGGCCAGGGCGTAGAAGGAATAGTGGGAGAGGATGCGCCGGTCGCGGAAGCCGAGGGATTTCAGCGTGCCGATCTGCGTCTTCTCCGAGGCGGTGAGACGGTGCATGGTCGTCACCATGGTGAGGATGGCGATGGCCAGGAAGATCACGGGCAGGGTGGCCGCCATGGTCTTGCCCTCGTTGCTCTCGCCCATGGCCTCGGCGTAGGAGACGGTGTCCTCCTTGGGGACGATGAGCGGTTTTTCGCCCAGGGCTTCCTCCACGGCGGCGGTGAAGGCCTCGCGCGAGAGGGAAGAGCGCACGTTCAGCTGCGGGTAGAACTCCACGAAGATGGCCTGCCGCAGCATGGCGGGGGAGATGTAGGCGTAGCCATAGGTCGTGTAATCGGGCATGAGCTGCGTCTCGTCCGGCACGCAGATGAGGTATTCGCCGGATTTGATCAGCCCCTGTACCGTGCCTTGGATGGAGAAGCGCTTGTAGGTGAAGGTGATGGGATCGCCCAGGGCGATGCCGTTGGCCTCGGCATAGCGGTCCGAGAGCCAGACGCCGTCCTTGCTCGCGGCGTCGTATTCCGCGCCGCCGGTGAGCAGGAAGCCGGAGACTTCGCTGTTCTCCGCCACGTTCAGGGCGATGACGTCGCCCTCCGCGCCGGTCGTGTTCACAGCCAGAAAGCGCGTAGCCGCGTCCACGCCCTCGATGGCGAGGATCTTCTCCCTTTGCGCCTGGGTGAAGCCCTGCTCGGAATAGATGCGGTAATCCGCGTAGCCCGTCTGCTCGAAGAAGGAGAAGGTGTCCCTCTCCAGGGAATACCACTCGATGTTGAAGCCCACGAACACGCCCACGCCCAGCGCCACCATGATGACCATGGAAAGGAACTGCGCGCGGTAGCGGCCCATGGTGCGGATCAGTCTGCGCAGCAGCATCTTACCAATCCACCTCTTCCAC
>CACZRW010000145.1 GCA_902783675.1 uncultured Pseudomonadota bacterium
CACATCTCGCTCGGTACATGGTTCAGGGAGTATGTGTATATACCGCTCGGCGGCAACCGCAAGGGCTTTGCGCGCCAGATACTCAACCTGCTGATCGTCTGGTTCCTGACGGGACTTTGGCACGGCGCGTCGTACAACTTCATCCTGTGGGGTCTGTACTTCGGGCTGCTGCTGGTCATCGAAAAGCTCGTGCTGAAGAAGTGGCTGGATAAGGCGCCTGCCGCGATACAGCATATCTACGCGCTGTTCTTTGTCGTCATCGGCTGGGTCATCTTCTATTTTGCCGAGGATATGGGCGGTATGCCCGCGATGGGCGCGTTCTTCGCCTCGATGTTCAACTTCGGCGGCGTCGTCGTCGGCAATGACGCGCTGACGCTGATCATGTCCTATCTGCCGATGCTGCTGATCGCCGCTCTGGCGTCCACCCCGCTGGGCGTGAAGCTGTACAGCAAGGTCAGGACCGCTCCCGTGACGCCGGTACTGCAGAGCATCTACTGTGCTGTCGTGATGGCGGCTTCCACCGCCCTGCTGGTGGCAGGCAGCTATAATCCGTTCATCTATTTCCGATTCTGAGTCGGTTCATCATTTGTCAGAAAGGAGGACTGTAATTGAAAAAGGTATACAAATGCCTGCCGGCGATCATCTTCGTGCTGTTCATCGGCGTGATGCTGGTGCTGTTTCTTGCGCTCCCGAAAAAGGATTACAGCTCCTCCGAGAAGCGCTATCTGGAAAAGGCGCCCGAGCTGAGCGCGGCGAAGCTGTTTTCCGGCGAGTTCGAGCGCTCCGTTGAAAAATACATCGAGGATCATACCGCGGGGCGTGACTTCTGGGTCGGGCTTGCGGCATACTATAACTACGCGCTGGGCAACAACGGGGCAAAGGGCGTCTACAACGGCAAGGACGGCTATCTGATCAACGACCCCGAGGATATGACCAACCTGTCGCGCAATACGGGCTTCATCGAGGAGTTCGCGCAGCATATGCAGGAATGGCTCAACGTGCCGACCGCGGTGCTGGTCGCGCCGTCCACGGGCTATGTCTGTGAGGACAAGCTGCCCGCCTTCCACAAATCCTACCACGACGAAGAGGCGTTCGCGCAGATGAAGGATACCTTCCGAACAGCCTCCTTTGTCGATGTGCGCGGCGATCTGCTGGACGCGTACAGGGACGGCAATCAGGTGTTCTACCGCACCGACCATCACTGGACGACCTACGGCGCGTATACCGCGTACAAGGCGCTGGGCAAGGTGCTGGGCTACACCCCGAACGACGAGAGCGCCTATGAAAAGACCGCCTATCCGGGCTTTTACGGCACGACCTACTCGACCTCCGGCTATTGGCTGACCGCGCCCGACGACGTGGAGGTCTGGGACAACAAGGCGAACGACATCGACGTGACCATCATCGACGGCGATACGGTCGAGCAGAAGGATATGTACTTCTACAGTCATCTGGACGAGGACGACAAGTACCCCGTGTTCCTCGACGGCAACCATCCCTATGCCGTCATCAGGAATGAACATGCTTCGAGCAATGAAAAGCTGCTGGTCATCAAGGACAGCTTCGCGCATTCGCTGGTACCGTTCCTCGCCGACCATTTTGCCGAGATCATCATGGTGGACATGCGCTACTACTCCCTGCCCATGCAGCCGATCATCGAGCGGGAGGGCGTCGACCGCGTGCTGTTCCTCTATTCCATCGACAACCTCGCGACCGATCAGGATATCGGTCTGATCGAATAAGCGTCTGACGCTGTACCAAAGCGGCTTCGGCGGACAGCAAGCTTCGCTTTGCCGGATTTTCGCATACCAAAAACCATCCGACTCCCTCGGCTGAGGGAGTTTGTCATAACAGGTGATACCATGCTCAAACAATATCTGGAGGCCGGCAGGATCGTCGGCACACACGGCGTGCGCGGAGAGATGCGCGTCGAATGCTGGTGCGATTCACCGTCGTTCCTGTCAAAATTCAAGACCCTGTATCTGGACGAGGGCAAAACGGCGCTGTCCGTATCCTGCCGTCCGCACAAGAACATCGCGCTGGTGACCGTCAGGGGCGTCGATTCCATCGAGAAGGCCGACGAGCTGCGCGGGAAGATCCTCTACATCGACCGCGGCGACGTCCGCCTCGCAGAGGGCGCGCATTTCGTGCAGGATATCATCGGGCTGAAGGTGACCGACGCCGATACCGGCGAGGTATACGGTACCGTCAGGGACGTCCTCAAGACCGGCTCCAACGACGTCTATGAGATGCAGGGAGCGGACAAAAAGCTCTTTTATATCCCCGTCATCCCCGATATCATCGTCCGGCCGGATATCGAAGGCGGCGCGGTGTATATCCGCCCGATGAAAGGACTGTTCGACGATGAGGATTGATATCATCACGCTGTTCGACGAG
>CACZRW010000146.1 GCA_902783675.1 uncultured Pseudomonadota bacterium
GACGTTCAGCGCAGAGTGGCCTGCCGCCATCGACAGGATGCCGGGCTGCTTCTCGACAACAATGAGCCAGCGGTCCTCGTAGACGATTTTCACGTAGCGGTTCTTGAATGCCTGCTGGTTGCGCTTGGTCTTCGACACGGCAACTTTCATGCCAGGCTGCAAGGGGTAGTCGAACTTGGTGACCGTCTTGCCGTTCACCTTGATACCTTGACCATGCAGCGTCGCCTTGACCTTGGAACGGCTCTGACCAACATTCTCCAACAAGAACTCCAGCAGCGGTTGCTGCCGGATGACTTCGTAGTGGTCATAGTCGCCTTGTGGATTTGATGTGTACCTCATAGACATAGAGATAGAGCGAACTGGTGATTCGCAACTTGCCAGTGATTCCGTCGGGATTCGAACCCGAGACCCACAGCTTAGAAGGCTGTTGCTCTATCCAGCTGAGCTACGGAACCCCAAAAGCGCTGCAAAGGTACAAAGAAAAAGTGAGCCGACCAAATAATCCGCCCATTTTTTGCTTTCGCGGCCAAGGTTAAGGCTTGTTAATTGCTTTGTTATATGCCCGCTTATTCGTAACTTCGCGGCATGATTGAGATAACATCATTGGACGACGCCCGCGTAAGGGTGGTCGGGCGGCTGACGGAAGCACAGCTGCGCATGGAGTTGGAACCGGAAAAGGGGCTGTTCATCGCAGAGAGTCCCAAGGTAATACGCGTGGCTTTAGACGCGGGCTGGGACCCCACCGCCCTACTCTGCGAGCGCAAACATATTGAGGGCGACGCCCGTGACATCGTGGAGCGGCTCGGTCCCGACGTGCCGGTCTATACGGGCAGCCGCGAACTGCTGGCCCAGCTGACGGGCTATACGCTGACACGCGGCGTGTTGTGTGCCATGCGGAGGAAAAGAATGCCCCGGATGGAGGACGTGCTCAGGGACGCCCGGCGCGTCGTCGTGATAGAAGCGGTGACGGACACCACGAACATCGGGGCGATATTCCGTTCGGCAGCCGCCTTAGGCATCGACGCCGTGCTGCTGACCCGCGACTCCTGCGACCCGCTGAACCGCAGGGCTGTCCGCGTCTCCATGGGCTCGGTGTTCCTCGTGCCCTGGACGTGGATAGACGGGCCGGTGAGCTCGCTGAAGACCACGGGGTTCAAGACGGCGGCCATGACACTCACCGATGACTCCATAGCTCTGGACGACCCGCAGCTGGCCCAGGAGCCGCGGCTGGCCATCGTCATGGGAACGGAGGGCGACGGACTGCCCCAGCAGACCATCCGAGAGGCCGACTACGTGGTACGCATACCCATGGCCCACGGCGTCGACTCGCTGAACGTCGCCGCCGCAGCCGCCGTAGCCTTCTGGCAGTTACGCGTCTGACTAAGGAAAAACAAAGCGCAGGGAGTAGTAAAGCTGCGCTGCAAGCACATAGAACAACAGGAGCGGGGCGGCTTGGCGAATGCCGTGCAGCAGCGCGTCATAGACGTCAGAGAATGATAAGAAGGTACCCGCCACTACGCCATATACCACGCCCATGGACAGGAGGCCGAAGGCGACAAGCGGCACGAGGCTGGCCGAGAACGGCGACGGCCACAGGTCGCCGGTGGCAGAGAGCAGCACGGCATGAGGCATCACCGCCATGAGCAACACCACCCCTATATATATAATAAGGTATAAGGCCGAGAGCCACAAGGCGCGACGCGATCGGTAGGAACTGCGGTCCTCGAAGATGCCGCAATGGCGGATGCTGCCGTAGGCCATGGCCAACAACAGCAGCCACACCAGCACGGGGGTTGCCAGCACATGGGCGAAATGGCCGAGGAACCAGCGTATGCCCTCGCCGGAGAGCATGCTGCGCACGCCGCTCATGGGCATGGCAGCGCTGAGAATCCACGACAGCAGCATGAGCAACAGCTCGGCACCAAACAGCGCCAGGACAATATATGGCAACACCTTCTTCATCTTACATCATGTTTCTTACGTCCTAATCCGCGTCGGGCATGAGGTTGTCGATATCCAGGATGCGCAACTCGAGGGCACGCACCACCAAGCGCGTGGCATTGACGCTCTCGCCGCCGGGGAACAGCTTCTTCACCAGTTCGTTCTGGCGCTTCTCCAGACTCTTCACGCCGAAGGGCATACCACGCAAACCCGTGATCTGCTCCTTCGTGTAGCCTAAGGCTAGATGGCGCAGGAAACGTTCGTCGTACTCGTCAATCTCATAGTC
>CACZRW010000147.1 GCA_902783675.1 uncultured Pseudomonadota bacterium
ACAAGAAAATACGGCTCTCTAATGGAATGGCACTTAATGAGATTGGCAAAAATGCCACAGATTGATGAAATTATGGAGGATGAAAAAGATGAGCAAGGAATTTTTGTTGAGTGACGAAATCCAGAAAAAGACGGCATACTCTGTTGTTTGTCCAGTATGTGATAAACAATTTGGCATCCCTACAAGACAATGGGTTTATAAGACACGAAATAAGAAACACAGAATGAGATGGTTTTGCAGTTATAAATGTCTGAACGAAGCCAAGAAAATCATCGAAACTGCAAACGCTCCGTGGATAAAAAAGTATACAAACGAATAATATAAATTCAAGAGATTTTTGTGTGTTGTTACAAACATTCCGAAAATCTCTTGACTTTTCAGCAAATATGTGTTATACTATATTTACAGTAAGACAAACTGTAGAAACCAAAAACACAAACAAACAGGAGGAAATGAAAAATGAAAACAATTAAGGTGAATGAGCTGGATATTAAAAAGGAACTCGAAGTAAGAGGATTTGAGAAGTATAGTGATTGTGAAACGGTATACATTGCAAAACTGGAAGATCATAAGTATATTACTATTGATCTTGATTTTACCACTCTTGTGTGGGAAGTGAATGATGATGTCACTGATGATTATTTTGCAAAAGCCGTAACAGGTGTTGGATCTCAGTACGAAGAACTCCGGAGAAAGTGCAAGCGTGTGTCTGGCATGAACATCCTGTATGCGCTTGGATATTCGGATGTAACACACATTGAGTTTTGAGGTGATTAGATGTTATCTGTTCAAAGATTTATTCTTGAACATGAAGATGATTGGGAGAATCTTATTAAGGATTCTCCTTATCATATTCAGACTAAGCATAAAACAGGAACATTCAAAGATACTGGAAAACCATATCATTTAGTTCTGTTTAACTATGTTCACGGACTATCGGAGCCGAGTGACATTGTAACTGAGTGTCGTGGGTTGATTCTGGATATTGAAAATGAATGTTCTGTTGTAAGATACGGATTTAATAGATTCTATAATCTTGGAGAACCTTGTGCGGCAGAATTAAACAATAATATTTCTGCAACAGAGAAAGTTGATGGTTCTCTTGTATTCATGTATTTCTTTGACGGCAAGTGGAGATTTGGAACAAGATCAGTATTTGATTTGGCAGAGGATAAAGTAGCAGCGGGGAATACAAAGAAGTTAAGACGTATGCAACACGAGATCAATGATTATCTTGTAGAATATGAGCATACAAGATTCAATATTGAAATGCTTGATACGGATTGTACGTATTGTTTTGAGTTTGTTTCACCAAACTTCCAAATCATTATACCGTATAAGAGAGTAGATATGTATTTCCTTATGTGCCGGAATAATAAGACATTGGAAGAAGTTGAAACAAGATGTATTTTTCACAGACCTAAAGTATATGATTTCAAAAGTTTGAAAGATATTGAAGAATATGTATCGACATTCAAAGCGCAGGAGCTTGAAGGAATTGTTGTAAAAGACAGCAAGAACGACAGAGTAAAGATCAAAAACCTTAATTGGTTACAGCTTCATTATCTGTATAATAATGGTCAGTTCTCAGATAAGTATTTTATCAAGCTATACTTTGAAGGAGACTATGAAGAACTACTTAGTTATTTTCCAAATCTGCGAGAAAAGTTTAACGCTGTTGTAGACCGGTATAACAAAATCAAACACGCAGCTTTATTGCTTGACAATATTCCATTTGACGAAAAGATGAAAAGATATGATTTCTTTAAGATTGTAAATAAGACAGTACATGATGGCGGATTCAAAATGCTTGTTATGAAGTCTTACGAGAATCATGCATATGATTGGTTCACATTGTTGGATTGGCATTGGTATGCTAACTATTTTATCAAGGAGGAAAATTAAAAATGAACAATAAATATATCGTACCTTTTAATAAAAAGGATACAGTCGATATTAATGATTTGTACCCTATTCTTACAGAAATGACAGGTCTTAGCGAGCATGAAATTTTTGAGGCTCTATACGGGGATGACGGAAATGGATCTATGTGCTATATTGATGATTTAATCATTGAAGAAATGACAGAAAATTGCAGTGAAGATGAATCTGAATGGACACACTATAATAAGATTTATAAGGCTTTTGAAAAACTGATTAATGAGGATAAAATGCCACACGAATTCTATATCTATATATGGTGGTAATGTAAAGAAATATGGTTAAGAGTCTATATGAAGGGTATACTAATTATTTTATCAAGGAGGACTAAGTAAATGAAAGTTCAAATCACACTTACAGAAAAGGAAAAGGTTGATCGCCTCATTAAGTACATGATTGATACAGGTGATTCTGCTGAGAATTTTAAAGAATATGAAGATATTAAAGAAATTATCAAAGATCCAATTATTCATAGTTATATTTATGCATCAATCAATTTGTATAATGCAGAGAAATTTCTTAAACACGCTTCTGATGCAAGAGATAACGCTAGAAAAATGCTTTACGGTATTGACGCAATGATTGAAAGAAGATTTGATGAGTGAGTAGGAGTAGATCATACATGAAAACAAGGATAACGAATGATGAATACGATAACTTGGTAGAATATTGCAGATTTATGCAAAATGATCCATGTAGAGAAGGTAGTCATCATGGGTTGTGCATTACACACGGAGTTGGATGGGAGTGCTGTGGATGTCCTGAAGAACGTGCATTTAAGGAAGAGAGGAATTCTAAATTCTCGGATGTACTAAAAATGCTTAACAACAGCATTATAAAAGATTTCTGTGTCAAATATTCAAACATGACTACTATTGGTAGTGAATATGAAGAACTTTCACGTAAGTACGCACAGACTTGTGAAGATTTTAAGAAATTTATGGAAGAAAGTGTTGAGGTGCGTGATGATTAAACTTACAGAAGATCAATATGATAGATTATGGGAATATGCTAAATATGAAATGAAAAGCCCATGTCACAGTCCTAAATGCATAGTTCGTTGTTAATCTTCTTGTTTAGAAAAACAAAAATTTGATTCTAGTCGCAGAAACAAGTTTCAGCATACAGAAGATATTATTCATGCAGATAAAGATGTGTATGCCCTTGAATTAAATATGGAAGACTTGTTGTGGAAAGAAGCAAAAATTAAAAAGCTAGAAAAAGAAATAAAGGAACTAAATAAAGAAATAAATTCAACGAAAAGAAGAATGTTGAAAGGGTGAATAATAAAATGCAAACACTTTATATGATGGTAGGACTTCCGGGTTCTGGAAAATCATATCATGCGGAGGAAGCTCTTATTAATGATGAAAATACTGAAATTGTATCTTCCGATGAAATTAGAAAAGAGCTGTTTGGAGATGAAAACGATCAAACACACAATAATGAAGTATTTA
>CACZRW010000148.1 GCA_902783675.1 uncultured Pseudomonadota bacterium
TCTCTGCCGGTCAGCGAAGTGACTGCCGCTGCCGAGCGGATCGCCGGCAAAGTGGCGGTCAATTATGTGGAGGTATCCCAGGACCAGCACCTAGCCAAAAACCAGAGGTCTGGTTTCCGCTGCGGTGATAACGGCATCTTCAAAGGAATGCCGGTGACAGAGGAGCAGCAGGAGCTCACCAGGATCGCCAGGGAGATCTACGACAAGTATGGCTGCGATGGCAAATACATCCTGGACGGAGACCGCCTGATCATTTGCCAGAGCAACGCGCCTTCAGAGGAGCTGCATGCTGCTTACCCTGGTGCGGAGGTCAATCCCCTGGGAGACTGGACTGGCGGTACAAACGTGGATACTGGAGCAACTAATCGAAAGTTAGGCAGTGACATGGGTGACAGCGTGACCGGTGGCGGTCTGCATGGCAAGGACCTGTCTAAGGCGGATGTATCCGTAAACATCTGGGCCTGGCTTAAAGCACAGGAAACCGGGAAGCCTGTCGAAGTCTGCTGCGCGATCGGTGACGATCACATTGGAGATGTATCGTACAGTGAGATCGTGGAGACTGCACGTGCGTACGTTGATAGCATTGGCGGCTTTGAGAAGTTTGCTGAGTGGGGGCTGGTGCGCTGATGCCAACAAAACCGAATGTTCCATGCAAGCATCCTGGCTGCGCAGAGCTGGTTCCTCCGGGGCAGAAGTATTGTGAGAAACACAAAGCACTGCACCCGGAGGAGGTACGGTCCGCTGCCAGCCGTGGCTATGGAGCTGCTTGGCGGAAAGCCAGTAAGCAGTTCTTGCAGGCACATCCATTGTGTGAAGAGTGCAAGCAGCAGGGCAAGTATGTGAAGGCAACAGTGGTCGATCACGTTGTCCCGCATCGAGGTGATGAGGATCTATTCTGGGATCGATGCAATTGGAGAGCTCTTTGCAAGAAGTGCCATGATAAGAAGACTAGGAGAGAAGATATGTATCCTAGCTATTGCTATGATAGATTATAAGAGGATAATGAAATTAGTATTCGGTTAATCAAAAAAAAGATTGATTAACTCCATTAAAAGTGGTATTATATTTGCCTGTAATTTCATTTTATGAAAAAAATGTGTACAGAATTGACAAAAACTATGTATGACGTTATAATGAACGTAACAAGAGAGGTCCTGCTTTAGTGGACGATTCAAAATTAGAGAGGTCCTGCTTTAGTGGACGATTCAAAATTAGAGAGGTCCTGCTTTAGTGGACGATTCAAAATTGGGCTGTTTGCATCAGCAGACAGCCCTTTATTTTTGGGGGAACTGAAATGGAAAGAGAATTATCGTTATGCATTGTGGACTCGAATTATCTCAAGTATCTTCATAGGCAAGATTCACGTGTTAGTGTGAAATATAATAACAGGCCGTTTGTTGGGGCAATAACCATGATTAACGGTGTCGAGTATGTCATCCCCCTGACATCCCAGACTACTTCAGAAAGACAAAAGAAGGGAAAAGGCAAAAGGGCTGCTAACATTACAACATTTGTTAGAGATTCTGCTGGAGTGGAAATAGCGAACTTGTTACATAATAATATGATTCCTGTAAAGCCTGGAGTGTATTCGTTTATGGCAATAGACGCATCACAGAACACTTATGAAGCTAACGAGATACGTTTTCTTAGAAAGCATAAAGAACAGATAGTTCATAAGGCGCAGAAGGTGCATGACGATCGAATTAACAAACATAATACGTTTTTATATAAGACGTGCTGTGATTTTACAAAATTAGAAAGCGCGTGTAGTTCTTATCCCATATAAACATGAAGTGCTTAAAAATTTTGTGTTAAGGAATGTATAGAATAGAGATCTATTATTGAATCGAGGCACAAGTTATATTGAGAGACTTATCGCCAATCCTTGGGATATATTAATGTTGACATACAGAAGGTGGGTATTGGTGACTGATGCAGGGGTCGGGGTCTAATCTCTACAGTCATAGTCCCCATGGACCGCCGCCCCCTCTCACGCAAAAATCCGCGAAATTGCTAGGGGGGATCCAGGGGCCACGAGATGGAACCGGTAGATTCCGGTAA
>CACZRW010000149.1 GCA_902783675.1 uncultured Pseudomonadota bacterium
GTCCTTCGTTTCCGTAGTTCCTTTCGAGAACTAACCCGAAGGTACAAAAGATTGTAAAAGGAGGACCTGTACCCAAGGGGACAGTCCTCCTTTATCGTTTAATAACAAGGTATATGCTTACTTTGAAACTCATTCAGGACAATCCTGAATACGTCATCAAGAAACTGGCCGTCAAGAACTTTGACGCCCGCGAGATTGTCGAAAAAGTCATCGCGCTGGACCGTAACCGCAAGTCGCTCCAGCAGGAGTCCGAGGCGCTCTTGAGCCAGCAGAAGAAGGCCGCCGCCGCCATCGGCGCCCTCATGAAGGAAGGCAAGAAGGAGGAGGCCGAGGCCGCCAAGGCCGAAGTCGCCACCCTGAAGCAGCGTTCCACGGACCTCCTGGCCCAGGCCGATGCCAACAACGAGCAGCTGCAGGGCCTGCTGGTGCTCCTGCCCAACATCCCCTGTGACCTGGTGGCTCCCGGAAAAGGCGCCGAGGACAATGAGGTGGTGAAAATGGGCGGTCCGGAGCCGCAGCTCCCGCAAGGTGCCCTCCCCCACTGGGACCTGGCCAAGAAATACGACATCATCGACTTTGACCTGGGCGTGAAGATCACCGGCGCCGGCTTCCCGGTCTATAAAGGCAAGGGAGCCCGCCTGCAGCGCGCCCTCATCAACTTCTTCCTGGACCGCAACACCGCGGCCGGCTACAAGGAAGTGGAACCGCCCGTGATGGTGAACGCCGCTTCCGGTTTCGGCACCGGCCAGCTGCCCGACAAGGAAGGACAGATGTACTTCGCGCCCCTGGACGGCTTCTACATGGTCCCCACCGCCGAAGTGCCCGTCACGAACATCTACCGCGACGTAATCCTTTCGGCCGACCAGTTCCCGCAGAAGCTCACGGCCTATACGCCCTGCTTCCGCCGCGAGGCCGGCAGCTACGGCAAGGACGTGCGCGGCCTCAACCGCCTGCACCAGTTTGACAAGGTGGAGATTGTGCGCATCGAGAAGCCCGAGAACAGCTACGCCGCCCTGGACGAGATGGTGGCCCACGTAGAGAGCCTGGTGAACGAGCTGGGCCTGAAGTACCGCATCCTCCGTCTTTGCGGCGGAGACATGAGCTTCACCTCGGCCATCACCTACGACTTCGAACTCTGGAGCGCCGCCCAAGGCCGCTGGCTGGAGATTTCTTCCGTATCCAACTTCGAGAGCTACCAGGCCAACCGCCTCAAGTGCCGCTACAAGGACGAAAGCGGCAAGACCCAGCTGGTCCACACCCTCAACGGCAGCTCCCTGGCCCTCCCGCGCGTGGTGGCCGCCCTGCTGGAAGACAACCAGAAAGAAGGTTACATCGAGATTCCCGAAGTCCTTCGCCCCTACACCGGCTTCGACCGCATCGACTAATCGGCCCGGCCCACACACCGATTTAACGATTTAACTGTGCCCCGCAAGGCACAGTTAATTTTTATAAAGCCCTGGCCGATAGAGACTTAAGCGCCAGAAACAAAGAGGCCGTCCCGCGATGGGACGGCCTCGATGCATATGGCGCAAGATAGTATTATCTGGCAGGGATGGGCGTGATCTTGGGAGAAACACGCTCCAGACGCTTGTTCGTATTCTGGCTCTTCTGAACGGGAGCCGGACGGCTGGTAGCCACCGTGCTCTCGAAGGAGATGCGCTGGATAGGACGACCGGTAGCCTTGCACTCGTTCACCTTGCTGGCCGATACACCAGCGCGGCAAGGAGCAAGAGCCGGAGCAGCGCTAGGCGTGACGGGCTTGCCTTCGGTAATGGCCACATCGTCCAGGTCCAGATAGAACATGTCGGTGCAGTCGAAATGACGGAAGGCAATGTACACCGTCTTTCCGGCATATTCTGCAGGAAGTTCGATATCGTAACGACGATAATCGTTGTCACCCACAGCAGCGGCAGTTCCACCCGGGAAGGTCTGCTCCCAAAGCTTTAAGGCAGAACTCAGGTTCTCAGTCGAGGGGGCCTCGCCAAAGAGATACACGCCATAGTGCTCCGCGTTGTAATTAGGATCCTGACCGGTGACCCAGAAGCTGAGGTAGTTGTTGGTAGTGAGCGTAATGGCCGGCGTAAAGACCCAGTTATCCGGGGTCAGCGCTTTATAGGTAGAATTATCATAAGACTGGCTATAGAGCAAGCCTTCACCGGAGTGCGCCTTGAGTGAAGTGGAATACTTCCAATTGAAGCCATCACCATCGGCATCATACAGGCTCCACGTTGCGGGTGCTTCCTCAAAGTCTTCCTTGAACACATACACATTGGGGTCAGGGACATAGACATAAGGCTTCAGCACGTTAGGCAGATCCGTTTCAGCGGACTGGGATGCATGGTCGTCATCCAGATAGGCAACGAAGCAGAATCCGACGAACGAAGAATACGGGTTCTCGCCAGGAATCAGGGAGATGGTTCCGTCCTCGTCCAAGCAGCCCGTGAAGAGCAGGCTGGGAGTTGAAGTGTTGAACGGGTAGGAAAGGTAAGTGCTCCCATAATACGCGAAGATACCACTCAGGTACATAGCATACCCTGCATCGTCTTTCCCGAAATCCATTTCGTAAACCTTGAGTTTACCGTTATCAAAGTAGCCAGTTACTTCCGGATATCCGGTCTGTCCCTTGATACCGGTGATCTTGTAAGTTTCGCCAGCTGTCTTCTGCTCAATCTTCCATACGCTAGAACCCAGGCTCCACTCGCCCAGATAGTCTTCGTATGTGGTGGTATTCTCCACAATGCCCTTCACAATCTTGGCACCGTCAAACTTTACGTCGCCATAACGGGCTGCCAACTTATTGCTGTCATCGAACGCGAGATAGCCAAAGCCTTCCAGATCGCCATAGCTGTCGGCACCAATTTTGAGATCCACGCCACCTGCGGCGTTGATACCCATGCTGAGGATGAACGGATCATCCATATAGGACTCATTGCTCTGGGCACCTGCGGTGGCGTACCAAACGGCTACGAACTTGTCTGTATAGGTTGCGTCCTGATACTCAAATGTTCCCAGCACCTGGTTGTTGAAGGAGACCAGTCCGGTAGTAGCGTCAAACTCAGCCTTGGCCAGTTCACCAGAGCCCAGGTCACCGGCCTTGATACCGGCAATACCGCTCACGGTATAGGTCTCACCCTCGACATCCTGGGTGAAGGTCCAGACTTCTTCTGCACCCTTGCTGTTGGTGAAGGTGAAGTCGCCCAGATAGTCCTCGTACTTATTGTTGGCATAAGGGCTCTTCTTCTCAAATTCGATGTAGTTGTACTTACCGGTGAGGTTAGCATACTCGTCTAAACCAAGCGCAAGCAGATAGTACTGGCCAAAGTCGAAGGGCGCGAAGGAGTCAGAAGCCGTCTCATTGTGGCAGAAGACAGAGAAGACTTCGTCATACGGATAACCGTAGAGGCCATAGTAGAAGATGGTGTATTGGAAATCATACATCTGCTCGTAAAGGACATCCTGGATGACATCTTCCAAATTCCCTTCAATGGCGCTCTTCTTAATGACGATAAGTTCATAGAAGCTATCGTCCTGCGGATTGGCAACGGTATTGGTAATCTGCTCAGGATAGTCTTCATCACCGGACACTTCACCGTCGTAGGAGAGGGCCCAGCCTTCTTCCTTGGTAAAGACTACTTCCTTGACAGCGGTGGCGACAAAATGGATGTCGTCCTTACCGGCATCATCCACAACGACGCCCTTTACCCAACCGGCAACGGAAACCGTCTTGCCCACCAGGGCTTCCAGACCCAAGTTGGCACCGGGGGCGTCGAGCACCACCTGCTGCTTCATATCCTCTTCATAATTCCAGGTGCGGATGGAATAGACACCGTCTTCGCAGAACAGTTCGCCCGTGGTTCCCGTGAAGAAACCGGAGGACTCAACGCTGGAGTAATAATAGTAATTCGTGGGGATAATCTCGACGGCCTCGGCCTCGGTAGACTCCGTGATGGTAGCAGACGCCACGTAGGGAGCATCCTCGGCATCATCAATCGCCTTCATAGTTCCGGAAATGCTGTAGACAGCACCCGCCTTGAAACCTTCGGCCTCAACATAGATGAAAGAGGTACCGTCATCGGTTACGATAGCACCGGCCTCATCCAGAGCAACGACAGAAGCGTCCACCATCTTCACCGCAGAACCCAAAGGAAGATTATAGACAGAGGCAATCGAGGTGATACCGTCTTCGCTGGGCTGCTGGACAACATCGCAAACACCGCACTCCTCACCGGAGTTTTCTTCATAGACATAGATGGTTGCGACACGGTATGCATTGGTTTCATTGGGCAGCGCAGTGACCGTAATGTTGTCCGTATGAACCTTGGTAGCGGGAGCGGCGGAGAGCCAGTTGGCCGCGCTGGAAGGCGAGAGAGACAAATAATACTCCATGTTGGTGGTAATGGCCAAATTGACCTCGCCACCTTCGGCAGGAATCTGGACAGCATCCATCACAGCGGTGAGGACACCTTCTTCCAGGGTGATGGCCTTGATATTGGTCTTGCCCTTATTGTTATCGGCAAAAACGAAGACCTTTCCGCTGGTAACCTCAGAGGAAGAAATCACGATATAACCGCTCACGGCGTCGGA
>CACZRW010000150.1 GCA_902783675.1 uncultured Pseudomonadota bacterium
AATGGCTGCGCACGCCTATTTTACGACCTTTATCTTCACCCTCGCCGTCTTGCCGTTGGCGGTCCTGACGGTGATGGTAGCGTTGCCGGCCTTGCGGGCGGTGACCTTGCCCTTGCCGTTGACCTTGGCGACCTTGCTGTTGCTGCTGGTCCAGGTCAGCTTCGCGCCGGCGGCCGTGGCCGGGGTGATGGTCGCGTTCAGGACCAGCACGTCGTTCACGCGCAGCTTCACGGTGCCGCTCCGGTCCAGCTTCACGCCGGTGGGCGCCTTGGGGTCCACCACCTTGACCTTCACCGTATCCTTCAGCCCGTTGGCGGTCTTGACGGTGATGGTGACGGTGCCCGTCTTCAGCGCGGTGACCACGCCCCTGCTGTTGACCTTCGCGGTCCGCTTGTCGCTGCTGCTCCAGCTGAGCGTCGTTTCGGCGTTGGCGGGCGTCAGCGCGGCCTTCAGCGTCAGCTTTTCGCCCAGGTTCAGCTTCACGGTGCCGCTCCTGTCCAGCCGCACCTTCGTGGGCTTGGGCGGCTTGCTGACCTTGACCTTCACCTTCGCGGCCTTGCCGTTGTCGGCGGTCACGGTGATGGTGGCGGTATAGCCGGCCTTCACCGGCTTCACCAGGCCGTCGGCGCTCACCGTCGCCACCTTTTCGTTGCTGGAGGTCCACGTCAGCCCGGTGTCCGCGTAGGCGGGCAGCGCCTGGGCGTGCAGCTGCAGCGTGGCGTTGGTGTACAGCGTCACGGTGCCGCTGGCGTCCAGCGAAACGCTGTCGGCCTGCCGACCGCTCTTCACGTCGTCCGCGGAGCTGCTGGTCAGGCTGGCGGTGTGGGCGTACACCCTGTAATAGTAGTTCACGCCGCTGGCGACGGTGACGGCGGTGTCCAGGAAGCTGTTCCCGTCGGTCACGTCGGCGATGATCTGGTAGACGTTGCCGTCGGTCAGCCGGCACACGTAATAGCCGGTGGCCCGCGCGTCCGCGCTCCACGAGACCTGCACGCCCCCGTCGGTCTTGACGGCGGTCACATCCAGCTTGTTCAGGGGCTCGGAGGCTGTGCGATCCATGCTGAAGAAGTGCACGGTGTAGCGGGTCACCTCGCCCGCGCCGTCGTTGATGGTGACGTCGAACAGGTCCCCGTTGACGATCGAGGTCAGGCCGTCGGGCTGGAAGATCACGCAGCCCGGCTGGCCGTAGCCGGCGTTGTCCACGTTGAAATAGCCGTCCGAATCGCCCTGGGAGAAGTGCCAGGCCTTGCCGTCCTTCCGGCGCACCAGGTCCACCGTCACACCGGAGGCCAGCAGGCTGCGGCCATAGGACACGGACCAGGGATCGCCGGCGACAAAGTACTGGATCGGGGTCTCCTGCGCCGGCCAGGCCACCTTCGTCTGGCCGCCCGCGGCGCTCGTGTCGTGGGCGTACATGGCGGAGAACCTGCCGTTCGCGCCGAATATGGTCTTGCCCATCCGGGGATTCAGTATCCAGCGCCGATGTCCCAGGTGCACCCGGTTGGCGTCGTCGTTGTCCGCCACATAGGCCAGTATCGCGCTGGTGGCGGTGTAGCCCTTGGCGATGTTCGATTTCCCGGAGCCCGTGTAGCCCTGCTGGTACAGCGAATCATAGGCGCTGTCCGCCAGCGCGTCGGGGCGCGCCGGGTTGTGGCTGAGGCTGCCGTTGAGCCGCAGCACCAGCGAAGACGCGGCCACCATGTACTCCATGTCGCCGTACAGCGAAAGATCGGCGTCCAGGCCCGCGATGTAGCGCACCTGGTTGACAATGTTCAGCGCCGACTGCTGGTTGACCGGCGACAGATAGCCCACGGCGTAGGGCTCGTCCGTCGGCACGACGCTGTACAGGTTGGCCTGGTAGCGATAGGAGGGATGGCTGTCGGCAAAGGCCTGGATCTCGGAAGGGCTGCGGTAGGCCACGTTCAGGCCCACGATTTCAGATTCGCCGTCGCCCGCCGATATGGCCTGCTCGAATCGCTCGTAGACCACCGTCGGCAGCAGGACGCCCTCCGCCTCCCGCGCGCCGTTCGCCGACAGCGTCGCGACCAGCGCCGCGGTCTCCTCGTCGGTGTAGTTCAGCGTCTCCTCCGCCGCCATGTAGCCGCCGGGCGCGTCCTCGCCCCAATCCCGGGCGTCCCGGGTGTCGAAGCGAATCCTCAGCGCGGGGCCCTCCACCGCGCAGGCGTAGACCGCCCCGCCCTCGGGAAACGCGCCGATGGCCTGCGTCAGCGCCGCGTCAGCGTACACCACCGCGTCCAGCGCCACGGCCACATAGCCCACGCGCGCCGGCTCTCCCGCCAGCGCCGCGTCGTCCCCGGGGAACTCCCCGTCCTGCGGCGGTTCGTCCGCGCTCTGCTCAGCCTCGGGGTCCGGCTCGCTCGGCGCGGGCAGGTCCGTCTCCGGCTCCCCCGCGTCCGGGCCGTCCTCCGAAACGATGGAAAGGCCCGTGTCGTCCGCCTCCGTGGCCGGCCCGGCGCCGGGCTCGGCGGCGTCCGCGGATTCGTTCTCCAGCGCGTCGTCCGGCTCCTCCGCCTGGAGCGCCGCGCCGTCGTCGTATGTATTCCCGGTTTCGTTCGGCTCCCCGGCGTCGTAAATGCCGCCGTCATAGGGCTCCCCGGCGGCTTCCTCCGCCGGCGCGCACACCGC
>CACZRW010000151.1 GCA_902783675.1 uncultured Pseudomonadota bacterium
AAAAGACACTAAGAACGGCGGCGTGACGGACTTCGACGGAAATTTCACTATCAAGTTAACGGCCAACAAGCCCGTTGTCGTCTCTTACATCGGTATGAAGACTAAGACTATCGACGCCAAGGGCAAGTCGGAACTGAGCGTTGTTCTGGAAGAAGAAAACACCACACTGAACGACGTTGTTGTCATCGGTTACGGTACCGTCAAGAAGAAAGACCTGACCGGTTCTGTTGCCTCTATCAAAGGTGACAAGTTAGCCGAGATTCCTGTAGCAAGCGTCAGCGAGGCTATGACAGGTAAGCTGGCCGGTGTGAACATTACGACCACCGAGGGTTCACCCGATGCTGATGTCAACATCCGCGTCCGTGGCGGTGGTTCACTGTCACAGGACAACTCACCGCTGTACATCGTTGACGGATTCCCCGTCAGCAGCATCAGTGACATTGCTCCCTCTGAAATCGAGAGCATCGACGTGCTGAAGGATGCCTCTTCTACAGCTATCTATGGTGCCCGCGGTGCCAATGGTGTTATCATCGTCACCACCAAGAGCGGTAAGGAGGGTAAGGTTCAGGTAAACTTCAATGCTTCACATGGTTGGAAGAAGATAACCAAGGAGGTGAAGGTAATGGATCCATACAACTACGCCCTGTATCAGTATGAATTGGGCTCCAAGGACTTCGGTAACTACACCGACATGGACATCTGGCAGTCTGTTGAAGGTAGCAACTGGCAGAACGAGGTTTTCGGTCGCACAGGTCAACAGAACCAATATAACATCAACGTCAGCGGTGGTAGCAAGGAATTGAAGTTCAACGTTGGATTCAACCACAACGACGAGAAGAGCATCATGATGGGTTCGGGCTATTCGAAGAATAACATCAGCGCCAAGTTGAATGCCAAACTGAACAAATGGCTGACTTTGGACTTTAATGCTCGTCTGGCCTTCACCAAACTTGACGGTCTGAACGGTGGTGCTGACACCAACGAATCAAACGCTGCCAACTCAATCGTTGCCAACACGGTACGCTATGCTCCAGTAGATCCCATCACAACCAGTGATGAAGGTGATCTGGAGAACAACACCTCGATGCGTCGTACCCCTTTCCAGCGTGTTAACGCCACCTATAAATATCAAGAGCGTCTGGAGCAGCGCTACAACGCTGGTCTGAACTGGAAGCCCTTCAAGAATTGGACTTTCCGCAGTGAGTTCGGTTACACTTGGAAGAAGAACAATACCGAGCAGGTATGGGGAAGCGATGCTACCACCAACTCTAAGTATGGTTACAACGGTCGCCCGCAGGCTCAGTTCGTAAACCTCGACGGCAAGAGCTGGCGCAACGCCAACACCGTAACCTACGATAACAAGAAACTTTTCGATGGTCATCACCTGAACGTAATGGTTGGTCAGGAGTGGAGCAGTTCGAAGCAGACCACCCGCACCAACACCTCCGTATGGTATCCTGCAGACTTCACCTCTGACGAGGTACTGGCAAACACTGCCGCCGGCACCCCTCTCGCTAACGAAAGCGACATTGCAGCCAAGGAGAATATGCTGTCGTTCTTCGGCCGTATCAACTACACCATCGCTGACAAATATCTGGCAACCTTCACCATGCGTGCTGACGGTAGCTCGAAGTTTGGCGAAGGACATCGTTGGGGCGTGTTCCCCTCGCTGGCCCTGGCTTGGCGTATGTCTGAAGAGAAGTTCATGAGCGGCATCAACTGGCTGGACAACCTGAAGTTGCGCGTCAGTTTCGGTACCGCAGGTAACAACCGTATCAACAGTGGTCTGATAGCAACCACCTACACCATGACTGGAAACACTGGTAAAGCTGCCTTCTTCGACGGTGTCCGTGCATCAGCACTGCAGCATGGTACCTATCTGTACAACCCCGACCTGAAGTGGGAGACTACTATTACACGTAACATCGGTTTCGACTTCGGTATCTTCCGCAGCCGCATCAACGGTACCTTGGACTTCTACTGGAACACTACTCGTGACCTGCTGATGCAGAGCGTCGTTCCCGCCAGCACGGGTTATAGCTACCAGTTCCAAAACTTCGGTAAGACATCTAACAAGGGTGTTGAGCTGACTTTGAATGCAGCCATCATCGACAAGAAGAACTTCACCCTGAATGCGAACTTCAACATTTCTTATAATAAAAATAAGATTGAAGAGCTGGCCATGGATAACCCCTGGCAGAGCAGTAACTGGGCTGGCAGCACCATATCTAAGTACGAGGACTTCAAAGTTGAGGAAGGCGGACGCTTGGGTGAAATCTGGGGCTTCAAACAGAACGGCTACTACACCATCTACGATCCTGCAACAGGTCAGGGCGACCTGGCTTACGACGGAAGTAAGTGGGTGATGGTAAACGGCAAGGACAACAGCTATACATTGTTCGGTGGTCTGCTGGCTCCTGGTGTTCCCAAGGTAGAGGTAGACGGCAACGGTGATCCTCTGAAGCAGCATTTGGGCAACACAATGCCAACAACAACTGGTGGTTTCGGTTTCGACGCTCAGTACAAGACAAAGTTCGGTACTTTCGATGCCAACATTTTCTTCAATTACTCACTGGGTAACAAGATTATCAATGGTACCAAGCTCGCCAACTCATTCTATGCTGGTTCACAGAAGAACTACAACTTGGTTGACGACTTCAACCTGGACAATCGCTACACTTGGATTGACCCGAACAACGGCCTGAACCTCGGACGTCCAGCCACTTCTACCATTGAGACCTATGGCGGCATAGACGGAACAACAGGTTACGCCCTCGGTCTGATGGCTCGTCTGAACCAGATTAACAACGGCAAGGAGATGTACAATCCTGCTGGTGTCAGCAACATGCAACTCATCGACTACGCTGTCGAGAATGCCAACTTCCTGCGTCTGCAGAACGTAACCATCGGTTACACTCTGCCTAAGAAGTGGATTAAGAACATTTTCATTGAGAACGTTCGAGTTTACTTCACCGGTTACAACCTGCTGTGCTTCACCAAGTATGACGGATATGATCCTGAGGTAGACACCAGCAGTAAGAAGAACAAGATGACTCCGGGCGTCGACTATGCAGCCTACCCCAAGAGCCGCACCTACGTTGCAGGTATCAATGTTACATTCTAACCTTTTAAAACAATAACAGATAACGATTATGAAAAAGATATTATCAATCTTCGCTCTGTCGCTGGGAATGTTCTCATTGACCGGATGCTCTGACTTCCTGGATCAGAAATCGCCCTCAGAGCTGTCAGACGAAGCGGTATGGAGTTCTCCCTACTATACCCAATTGCGTGTCAACCGCCTCTATGGGCAGCTGACCAACGACCGATCCTACTCACAGGACCTGTCGATAGTTTGGAACATGAATAGTGACATCGAGTTGGTGGACGGTTTGGGCGACAATGCTTACAACACCTCCAGCGAGCGCGGTGCCATGAACTACAACCTTACCCCCGGATGGTCAAAGATTGGCGACGTGTGGTCGATGCTTTATAGTATCATCGAGGACGCCAACCTGAACATTGAGGGAATCCGCGGCAGCTCACTCATTAAGGGCGGCGGCGCTAAGCAGACCGAGATGGAGCAGTATCTGGGTGAAAGTCTCACTCTGCGTGCAATGATCTACTTCGACCTGGTACGTTACTTCGGTGATGTTCCCTTCAAGATCGAGACCTCTAAAAGCGACCTGAGCAATGCCTACACTGGTAAGACTGACCGCGACATCATCATGGATCAGCTTATCAAGGACTTGGAAGAGGCTGTAAACTATCTGCCTTGGGCCGGTGAGGGTATCTCTACAGAGCACGTTAACAAAGGCTATGCCCATGCTCTAATTGCACAGATTGCCATGACCAAGGCAGGCTATGCCATCCGTGAAACTGCCAAGGATGGCTACGAGACCGCTAGCTACAGCGATCCCACCTACCCCACTCAGCGACCTGATGCCGCCACTCGCAAGGCTCTCTTCGAGAAGGCTCAGGAGCATCTGGCTGCTATCATCAAGTATGGCAAACACAACCTGAACGCATCATTCAGAACTGAGTGGTATAACCTGAACCAGCGTCAACTTGACGTTAACTGCTACGAGAACCTCTTCGAGATTCCTATGGGGCTGAACGTTAGCGGTGAGCTGGGTTACACTGTCGGAGTCCGCATGAATGGTGTTACTTCTGAATACGGTTACGGAAACTCTTCTGGTAAGATGAAGTTGACTGCCAACTTGCTCTATATGTATGAGAAAGATGACCAGCGTCGCGACTTGACGGTGGCTCCTTTCGAAATCACTCAGGACGACGACAAAAAGGCTACTGTAGAAAAGATGCTGGAGAATGTTCCTTTCGGACTGTATGTCGGTAAGTGGGATCCCCGCATGATGAGCAAGGCTTGGCTGGATGAGAACAAGGTGGCCAGTGCAAAGCACATGACCGGTATCAACCCTGTCAAGTGTCGCTACTCTAACGTACTGCTGTGGTTTGCAGAGGTCATGAACGAGCTTTACGGTCCCACAACAACTGATGCAAACTGCGGTCTGAGTGCTTACGATGCACTGGCTAAGGTCCATAACCGTGCCTTCGCTACCCCTCAGGATGGCAATGATTTCCTGACGAATGCCAAGGCCAGCCAAGATGCTATGTTTGAAGCCATTGTTGAAGAGAACGCTATGGAGTTTGCCGGTGAAGGCTTCCGCAAGTGGGATCTTATCCGCTGGAACCTGCTGGTTGAAAAGATTAGAGAGGCAAAGAAGGAATACCTGACCATGATGAACGATGGTACTTTCCAGAAGGAAGTATATTTCAACTACATCAAGGACGATGCTGGTCAACCAACCAACAAGATTGACTTCAGCAGCATCACATGGTATGGTCTGCCAGCCGGTAAGACTGCCGATGACTATCATGCTTCAGCTAAGAGCTTCGGTAACGGTGACACCTCCAAGAATACTGATACACAGGTTTATACCAACCTGCCTTCTATCTCCAGTGGTCTGGTAGGTGTAGGAACGCTCGCTTCAGGTGGTTCTACCATCAACTTCGAAGAGCCTGCTATCATGAACCGCTATTTGCTGCCGATTGCCTCTACGACCATCTCTGCATCGAATGGCGCTATCAGCAACTCTTACGGTTATACCAATTAGTCACATTTCAAAGAAACAATAAATAACAAATGATTATGAAACTGCATCATATAAATAAGGTATTAGGAGTGGGCTTAGCAGCCTTACTCCTCAGTGCCTGCACAGATAAGAACGACTGGAACGTCGATAGTTCGAAGGCACGTCTGTTCTCTGTGTCAAACACTGACATCAGTGTCGATCGCGACTTGGTGACTGCCGACGTAACCTTCAAGGTTGTCAAGGGAGTCAGCTCATATGTCATGGAAATCAGCTCTGACGAGCTGAACGATGGCATTGCCCAAGGCGCAACTCCTCACTCTAAGATTTACACCTTCTCGTCCAAAGAGGCTGTCGACAGCAAGATTACAACGCAGATTACTGGTCTTAGCAATGACACTCGCTATTGGCTTCGCATACGGTCGCTGGGTGATGGTGTGAATCCGTCGAAGTGGTCATACTATAGCAAGAACAACAAAAACTACTTCAAGACTAAGGCCGAACAGATCTTCAAGACCTACACCTACTTTGCTTCGAAGACTATCCAGCCCAAAAACCTGAAGGAGGATGAGGTCATCCTAACTTGGAATGAGACTGACTTCCAAGGGCAGCCAGTTGTCGTCACTCACCTGCTACTGACCGTTGCAGACAAGGCTCCGCAAACCATCACGCTGGACGATGAAGCAAATACAAATCACAGGTACACCATCAAGTATGCTGACTATGGCATAGCTCCAGGTGCTGATTTCAACATCAAGATTTTCAACAACACCGACAAGCGTGGTGAATTCGACCTCAGCGCTCCGGAGGCTCGTCCTGCAGGACTGGTCGAGGTGGCCGATGGTACCGAAATCAAGAATGCTATCGAATCTGGTTCTGGTGATATCGTTCTGGGTATACCTGCCTCACAGGTAGACGATGCATCTGACAAGTTTACTATTGCTGGCATCACAATTCCTGCATCGGTAACCTCTGTTACCTTCTATGGACTGGCTGGTGGTAT
>CACZRW010000152.1 GCA_902783675.1 uncultured Pseudomonadota bacterium
CCGCTGCTGGACATTCTGCCCAATGCGTTGCAGGGAGCCGTCCTTCCGCTTGCGTCCATCGCATTTGGACTCCACCTCTTTCAGGAGTTGCTTTCTGCGACAGATGCCTTCACGCCCTTCCTCGGTGCAGTCATGCCAATCGGGCGATACGGTTGCTGGACGGCGCTATTGATCGCTCTGTGGGACGGACTCCGCCGCCTTGCGAACCCTCTTGCTCCGCTGGCTGGAATTGCGGCCATCGCATGCGCTTTTGCAGCACCGCAGCTTTCAGGGGGTCTATGTCTCCTTTATACAGACACGAATTTGGAGTTCGGGAAAATCTTGAGGTTTTCCTTTGTTGCCAGTGCTGTCGCCGCTGAGTCGGTCGTGTCTTTTGTCCAGTTCGTGTTGGGGGCGTCATTTGTTCTGCATCATTCCGGAAGGGCCCGGACTTTTGGCATTTGGCTGGCGGTGGAATCCGTGGTGACGGTATTGTCTGAAGCGGTGGACACGTATTTGTTTGCTGGCGTCCTAAGTGGCGATTTGGAATGGAACGAGGTGTCCGGAATCTTTGAAGTCTTCGATTTCCTTGGTGTTGTGATGGGAGGACTTGCCCTGTTTTTCCTTTGTCGGGTGCTTTCTTCAGCCATGTGGCCGGAGACTCCGACGAATCTCAGTGATCCCAACGATGAGGCCTCAAAATGATCTGTCCCAACTGCAATGCCTCCATGCCCGAAGAAGCCCGCTTCTGCGGAATGTGTGGCGCGCGCCTAGCGTCACCCATCGCTACTACAGCCGCTCCGATGTCTGCAACCATAACACATGTCCCGCCGCCTCCGGCATCCGCGCCTTCCGGTGCGCCCGCTGTCGTGACCAAACCCTTACCACGTCCGTGCGCGGCACCCGTTCCGGTGTCCCCTCTTTACGACTGGCTTCTGGCGACCGTACCTTGGATGACTGTAATATTGGTGGAGATTCTGGTCGCCATCTTGGAAAAGAGCGACGCGGGCATTTCTCCGAAGGATGCAAGATCCGTCAGAACTGTCATATACTTATCGTTCCTGTTGCTGTCCATCCTGTTCAATTGGCTCGGCTGCAAGGCGTTGCGTGCGGCGGGAAGAACGACGGAGGACGGCTGTCCGGTCGGCGTCCAGTCCGGCGACAATCTTGGATTCCTCTGTCTTGGTCCCTTTTGGACGCCGTTCCGCGTCCGTCGCCTGAACCGCCTCGGAGGTCATGGTCCGTGGTCGATGCTGACCTCCATCTGTTTGCCGTTCTTGGGCCGCTTTCTGATCCAATTCGCGAAGGAAGGAATGTAGTGTGTTCCCTTTTTCGGCCGCTTTGCGGTGGCCTTCCCTTCAACCCCTTTTCCATCATCCATGTTTTGTTCGTTATATAGGCTCCTCTTCCTCCCGACTCCCGGTTTTGCACGCAATGCGGTGCCCGGGCCGCGTCGGAGCCTTCACCGGACGTCTCTGCTCATTCACCGGGGTCCTAATCGCAGATCGCTTCTTCGGAATCCGCCGCCAATGAAACATGAGAATCACTTCTGAAACCACCATTAACCCAAAACACCAGACCATGAACTGCCCCAATTGCAACTCCACATTGCCCGACGATGCCCGATTTTGCGGACATTGCGGGGCGGCGATTCCCTCCGTGATCTCAACCGAACCGGAGCCGTCCGAGTCTCCCGAGGATGGCAACGACTCAGGAGGTCAACCTTCGGAGCCATACACCTGGAAAGACGGCATGTGTCATGGGGCGCTTGCCGCATCGTTTCTGTTGGTCTTGTCCCTGTTCTATGCGGCGGGCTGGGACTTTTGGTTCGTGAGACACATTGGTCGGCTTTTTACTTGCGTTGCCGTGCTTTTCTTTTCTGCCATTCTGTTTTTTTTCCTGATCTTTCCGTTTTTTCAAGCGGTGGTCGGGATAGACGGGGAAAAGGCGGAGCCGACGCCAAGACAAAAACATACGTGGATTGGCGCCTATGTTGCCCTTGATGTGATTCTGATCGTCATTGCCATCGCCATTCGGTTGGCCGGAGTCCGACACCTGCCGAAAGAGATTTCGGAAGGCGTGCGAGAACGCTATGAATCTGTACTTAGAAAAAACATCCCCGGGTTGGTTCACTTGTCGACTTATCCGCTTTGCAATGTCCGTTACGAAGGTGATTTTGTATGGACCGCGGATTTGCCTTTGACGGTAGGCCACATTACGGAAGGATGGGATAACGGAACGGTTCAGCTTCGCATCACGGCCGATTATGAGCAGTATCAGGCGGTGCCTCTCGGAATCACCAGTGACAATCCCTGAAGAAAACATTCGACACGTCGAACTTCTTACTTGTCCTGTTGCGCCATCGAAGGCGTGCCGGAGCGGAGCGAGAAACGGAGAGGAGAGCGTCGGTTAGGTTTCGTCCCGGAAGTCCGCGTCGGGGAAACGTTCGCGGGCGAGGGCGGCCCAGAGGCCGGGGGCGGCGCTGGTCTCGCGACCGGAAAGGTCGTGAAGGGGCGAGGAGAGTCCGCAACTCGGCGAGCGGGACTTCAGGAGGAAGCCGTCGACGCCGCCGGTGCGCGCGAGGGCGTCGGCCTGCGCTTCGCAGGCGGCAAGGAGGGCATCGGTCGCGTCGCCCTTTCGGTCGACGCGCAGGACGCGGATCGGCGCCAATCCGCGCGGTTGAACGGTTGAAGCGGTGGAA